>NZ_RCVK01000135.1:0-24280 GCF_003667485.1 Micromonospora sp. BL1 | reverse complement strand
GCCGCCTACTCCCCACCCCCCATCCTCTGACCTGTTCTGGTCGATCATGAGGTTGGCGGCACTCAGGGAGATCGTTCCTGCCGTCAACTTCATGATCGACCCGGTGAAGGCGGCAGGCAGCGTTGGTCAGGGGCCGGTGGGGGTTTCGGCTGCGGAGCTCAGGTTGGGGGCGCTGGCCGGTTCGGCGATGCCGCCCGGGGCGGAGGCGATCTCCGGGTCGTGGGCGGTCTCGGCCGCGATCGCCGGCTGGTCCGGCGGCATGACGTCCGGCATCTTCGGCGCGACGATCACCGCCGTGCCGTACGCGCAGATCTCCATCCACATCTCGCCGCAGTCGCGGCTGTCGAAGCGCATGCCGATCACCGCGTTCGCGCCCAGGCGGCGCGCCTCCTCGCCGAGGCGCGCCACCGAGTCGGTACGCCACCGCGTCAGGTTGTCCGGCGCCAACGGGTCGTAGGCGCCACCGCGCAGGTTCTTGACCCCCTCGCGGTACGGGTTGCGGGTCCTCGCCATCGAGGAGACCACTTCGCCGAGGATCTGGCGGATCTCGTAGCCGGGCAGTTGATCCGTCGTCACGACCAGCACGCTTCCGATGCTGTCAGTCCCCGGCCGGGTGGTTCGCGAGCCGTGTTCAGCTGACCGGATGCTGAAAAACGGCGCGGCGCGGACGGCCGGGTCGCACCCGGCCGATCCGCGCCGCATCGGCATCAACCGTCAGACACCGGCCGTCGAGGTGATCCAGGACCGGTTGTACGCGACACTGCCGTAGTTCTGGATGCTCTGGCCGTCGGCGGTGGAGGCGACGCCGACCTGCCGGCCGTTGTAGAACTGCGGGCCGCCCGAGTCGCCCCGCCACGCGTTGCCGTTGATCCGGGTGCTCCGGATCGCCTGGCCGCCGTACGCGTCGGTGGCGCTGTTGCTGGTCACCTGGACGCTGGCGGTCTTGAGCTGCGACGACGCGCTGCAGCCGCTGTAGCAGGTCATGCCCCAGCCGTAGATGGTGTTCGTCGAGCCGACCGGCGGGTTGCTGCTCGCCAGCGACACGGCGGAGGTGCTGACCGTGCTGGACAGGCGCAGCAGGGCCAGGTCGTAGCGGGTGTAGGAGGCGCTCACGGTGCGGGTGACGCCGCCGGAGGCGCGGTAGACGCTGCCGACCCGGACCGACATGGTGCCGCTGACGCAGTGCCGGGCGGTGAGCACCCACTGGGGCGCGATCACGCTGCCGGAGCAGGTGAACGAGCCGTTGCTGAACACGGCGGCGGCCCACGGGGCGGACGAGACGGTGCCGCCACCGATGATCGGCTGTGGGCCGGCCGGCGCGGCGGTGGCGCCGGAGGCGGTGGCCAGGACGCCGGCCAGCGCGGTGGTCAGCACGGCGAGCAGGGGACGGAGGCGCATGTCGGGGCTCCTTCTGCGCGGACGCCCGGGGTGCCGGGCGGGGGGTGACACCCGCCGGATGGGGTGGGCCGGCGAGGGACGTCGATCTAACTCATCGACGTCTGACGATGCATGCTACGGCCGCGCTGCCCTCTGTCACAAGATGCGGATCGAATCAGGCCGATGGCGTGACGCGCGCCGCGTGCCCCGCGGGTCCGCTGTCGGATACCGGTCCAAGGTGGGGTGTTTCGCGGCAGAATGCCTGCTGGGAGGTGTTGCTGAGGGGTGCCCACGAGCACGGAGCGCAACGAATTCGCATCGACGCCGCAACGAACGGGCAACGGTGTCCGTCCGGCGCCGCCGGCGGGGCCGATCGGTGCCGGAACTGCCCCCGGCCGGTGCGGGCCGGGCGGTATCTGCCAGGTAGGCTGGCTGCGCTCGCCCGATTGTTGGGCCGGCACCCAACTGCGTACACAGTCAGGAGTGCCCAGTGCCTCGCGTCGTAGTCGACGTCATGCTCAAGCCCGAGATCCTCGATCCGCAGGGCCAGGCCGTCGCAAACGCGCTGCCCCGCCTCGGCGTCAGTGACGTCGCCTCGGTTCGGATCGGCAGGCGGATCGAGATCGAGTTCACCGGCGAACCGGACCTGGACCGGGCCCGGGAGATCGCCGACAAGCTGCTGGCCAACCCGGTCATCGAGGACTTCACCGTCCGCGTGGTCACCGCCGACGAGACCGCGGGCGCGCAGTCGTGACCGCCCGGGTCGGTGTGGTCACCTTCCCCGGCTCCCTCGACGACGGGGACGCGGCCCGGGCCGTACGGATCGCTGGCGCCGAGGCGGTCCGGCTCTGGCACGGCGACCCGGACCTGCACGGGGTGGACGCGGTCGTCCTGCCCGGTGGCTTCTCCTACGGCGACTACCTGCGCTGCGGCGCCATCGCCCGGTTCGCCCCGGTGATGGAGACGATCGTCCAGGCCGCGCGTGGTGGCCTGCCGGTGCTCGGCATCTGCAACGGCTTCCAGATCCTCTGCGAGGCGCACCTGCTGCCCGGCGCGCTCACCCGCAACCAGCACCTGCACTTCCGCAACCGGGACCAGGTCCTGCGGATCGAGAGCGCCGGCACCGCCTGGACGAACGCGTTCCAGCCGGGCCAGGAGGTGCTCGTCCCGGTCAAGAACGGCGAGGGCTGCTACGTCGCCGACACCGCGACGCTCGATCGGCTGGAGGGCGAGGGCCGCGTCGTCGCCCGCTACGTCGGCGGCAACCCCAACGGATCGCAGCGCGACATCGCCGCGATCACCAACGAGGCCGGCAACGTCGTCGGCATCATGCCGCACCCCGAGCACGCGGTGGAGGCGCTCACCGGCCCCTCCCTGGACGGCCTCGGCTTCTTCACCTCGGTGCTCAAGCATCTGGTGGGAGCGCCGGCGTGATGGTGGCCGGGAACATCGGTCGGCCCACCCGCCGCACCGGCGGCGAGCGCAGCAAGGAGACGTCATGACCACCCATCCGGACCCGGCCCTGCGCGAGCCGCAGGGCGTGGTGCCGCAGGCCGGCCCGACCGACGACTGGGCGCTGGGCGTGGACACCGTTCCCCGGGCCGCCGACTCGCCGGAGGAGCTTCAGCCGTACGCCGAGCTGGGCCTCCGCGACGACGAGTACGACCGGATCCGGCACATCCTCGGCCGCCGGCCCACCCAGGCCGAGCTGGCCATGTACTCGATCATGTGGAGCGAGCACTGCTCCTACAAGTCGAGCAAGGTGCACCTGCGCCAGTTCGGCGAGAAGGCGCCCCCGAGTGACCGGCTGCTCGCCGGCATCGGCGAGAACGCCGGCGTGGTCCGGGTCTCCGACGAGCTGGCGGTGACCTTCAAGGTCGAGTCGCACAACCACCCGAGCTTCGTCGAGCCGTACCAGGGCGCGGCGACCGGCGTCGGCGGCATCGTCCGCGACATCCTCGCCATGGGCGCCCGCCCGGTCGCCGTGATGGACCCGCTGCGCTTCGGCGCGGCCGACCACCCGGACACCGCCCGGGTGCTGCCCGGCGTGGTCGCCGGCGTCGGCGGCTACGGCAACTGCCTGGGCCTGCCCAACATCGGCGGCGAGGTCGTCTTCGACCCCTGCTACCAGGGCAACCCGCTGGTCAACGCGCTCTGCCTCGGCGTGCTGCCGGTCGACCGGCTCCAGAAGAAGGACGCCACCGGCCCCGGCAACATCGTGGTGCTGATGGGTGCCAAGACCGGCCGTGACGGCATCGGCGGCGTGTCGGTGCTCGCCAGCGCCACCTTCGACGAGGGCAGCGAGCAGCGCCGCCCGTCCGTGCAGGTGGGCGACCCCTTCATGGAGAAGCTGCTCATCGAGGCGTGCCTGGAGCTGTACGACGCCGAACTGGTCGTCGGCATCCAGGACCTCGGCGGCGCCGGCCTGACCTGCGCGCTCACCGAGACCGCCGCCTCCGCCGGCACCGGCATGCGGGTCTGGCTGGAGCGGGTGCCGCTGCGCGAGCCGTCGATGGAGCCGCACGAGATCCTGGCCAGCGAGTCCCAGGAGCGGATGCTGCTGGTCGTCTCGCCGGACAAGCTCGACGCGGTGCTCAAGACCGCCGAGAAGTGGGGCGTCTGGGCCACCGCCATCGGCGAGGTCACCGCGCCGTCGGCGGACGGCCAGCCGGGCCGGCTGATCATCACCTGGCGCGACCAGCTCGTGGTGGACGTGCCGCCGGGCTCGCTCGTCGACGACGGCCCGGTGTACGCCCGGCCGATGCGCGAGCCGGCCGACCTGATCCTGCTCCAGGCCGACCGCGCCGAGACGCTGCCCCGGCCGAGCACCCCGGAGGCGCTCCGGGAGACCGTGCTGCGCATGATCGCGTCGCCGAACCTGGCCGACAAGACCTGGGTCACCGAGCAGTACGACAGGTACGTGCTCGGCAACACCGTGCTCGCCCAGCCGGAGGACTCCGGCGTGATCCGGATCGACGAGCGCAGCGGCCTCGGTGTCGCGCTCTCCGTCGACGGCAACGGCCGGTACGCCCGCCTCGACCCCTACCACGGGACGAAGCTGGCGCTGGCCGAGGCGTACCGGAACGTGGCGGTGACCGGTGCGAAGCCGATCGCGGTGACCAACTGCCTGAACTTCGGCTCGCCGGAGGACCCGGGGGTCATGTGGCAGTTCGCCGAGGCCGTGCGCGGCCTGGCGGACGGCTGCCTGGAGCTGGGCATCCCGGTGACCGGCGGCAACGTCAGTTTCTACAACCAGACCGGCGCCGCGGCCATCCACCCCACCCCGGTGGTCGGCGTGCTGGGCGTGCTGGACGACGTCGCCGACCGGGTGCCGATGGGCTTCGTGCCGCGTCCGGCCGGCGACCACGACCAGCTGTTCCTGCTGGGCGAGACGCACGTCGAGCTGTCCGGCTCGGAGTGGGCCTGGGTGACCCACGAGCACCTGGGCGGCATCCCGCCGCAGGTCGACCTGGCCCGCGAGCGGCAGCTCGCCGAGCTGCTGGCCGAGGCGGCCCGGGTCGGGCACCTCAGCTCCGCGCACGACCTGTCCGACGGCGGCCTGGCGCAGAGCCTGGTCGAGTCGGCCCTGCGCCGCGGCGTGGGCGCCCGGGTCGTGGTGCCGGAGCACTTCGCCGGTGGCTCGATGCCGTTCGTCTTCCTGTTCAGCGAGTCCGCCGGCCGCGTGCTGGTGTCGGTGCCGCGCGGCCACGAGAAGGCGTTCACCGCCCTCTGCGCCGAGCGCGGCGTGCCGTGGGAGTTCATCGGCGTCACCGACCCGGCCTCCGGCGCGCTGGAGGTGCACGGCCAGTTCCGGATCGGCCTGGACGAGCTGCGCGAGGCGCACACCGGTACGCTCCCGCGCCTGTTCGGCGCGGCCGAGGCGGCCCGGGTGGAGGTCGAGGCGACCCGTACCGGGACGACCACTGTGCTTCCGGCCACGGCCGAGCAGCCGGTCGGCGTGGACCCGGCCGCTGTCGACGCCGAGCCGATCGCCAAGGCCGGCCGGGACACCCCGCCGGCCGACGCCGAGTCGTCCGCGCCCGTCGCCGCGGCGGAGCCCGAGTCGCCCGCTGCGGCGTCCGACGAGGCGACGCCGGCCGACGGTACGGCGGCAGTCGACGGAACCCCGGCCCAGGACGAGTCGGCGGCTGCCGACGGGTCCGACGGTCCGGCTTCCGGTGAGCCGGCGCCGGGTCAGCGCTGAGGCGCTGGCCTTGGCCGTCTTCACCCAACCCGGCTCCGGTGCCCGGTTCGACTGGGGACTGACCGGGGCGGCGGAACTCGGCCGGGTCTGTGCCGCCCTGGTGGTGGTGGACGTGCTGTCGTTCACCACCACCGTGGAGGTGGCGGTGAGCCGTGGCATGCGGGTGCACCCGTTCCCGTGGGGCGAGCAGGCCGCCGACTACGCCCGCCGGGTGGGTGCCGTGGCCGCTGTGGGCCGCCGGAAGACGACGGCGCAGCACCAGTGGTCGCTGTCCCCGGCGGCGCTGCGGGCCGCGCCGGTCGTCGCCGACCTGGTGCTGCCGTCGCCGAACGGTTCGGCGATCAGCGCCGCCGCGAGCGCCACCGGACTGCCGGTGGTCGCGGCGTGCCTGCGTAACGCACCCGCCGTCGGGCGCTGGCTGCGCGCCGAGGGGTACGGCTCGAAGGACGCGCCGGTGGGCGTGGTGGCGGCCGGGGAGCGCTGGCCCGACGGGTCACTCCGGCCGTGCGTGGAGGACCAGCTCGGTGCGGCGTGCGTGCTCGACGCGCTCGCCGGGGTGCCCGGCGGGCTCTCGGTGGAGGCCGCGATGGCGCTCGCCGCGCTGGCGAGCACGCCGGACGTGCCGGCGGCGGTCCGGGGATGCGTCTCCGGGCGGGAGCTCGCCGAGGGCGGCTTCGCCGAGGACGTCGCGGTCGCGACCGAGGTCGGTGTCTCCGACGTGGTGCCGGTGCTCCGCCAGGGCTACTTCGCCCCCGCCTGAGCGCCGCTTCCGCTCCCGTCCTGCGGGGTTCGCTGACGACTGTGGCCGCCCGCTGTTCGCGGGCGGCCACAGTTCTCACATCTGGTGGCTGTCAGTCGTCCAGCCAGTCGAGGCGTCGTCCGCCACGGTCCGCCTGCCCGTCCGGGCGCGCGCGACCCGCCTGCGCCGGGTCGTTCGGGTAGGCGTTGTCGTAGCCGCCCCCGCGCTGCTGCGGCGGCTCCTGGCCGTAGCCGCCCTGCTGGCCGTAACCGCCCTGCGGGGCCTGGCCGTAGCCGTCGCCGTACCCGCCGCCCTGCTGACCGTAGCCACCGGACTGGTGGCCGCCGTCGTAACCGCCACCGGCGTTGCCGTAGCCGCCGGCCGGGTCGCCGTAACCGCCCGGCTGGCGGCCACTGTCGTACCCGCCGGTCGCGCCGCTGTCGTAGCCGCCGGCGCCCTTGTCGTAGCCACCCGCCGGGGCGTCGCCGTATCCGCCCTGCTGACGGCCACTGTCGTAGCCGCCGGCCGGGGCGTCGCCGTAGCCACCCGTGGGGGCGCTGTCGTAGCCGCCGGTCGCGCCGTCGCCGTACCCGCCGCCCGCCGCGCGACCGCCGCCGTAGGCCGGGGCGTCGCCGTATCCGCCGGCCGGGTTGTCGCCGTAGCCACCGCCCGCGGCGTTGCCGTAGGCGCCGGTGGGCTCGCCGTACCCGCCCTGCTGACGGGTGCTGTCGTAGCCGCCGGTCGCGCCGCTGTCGTAGCCGCCCGACGCGGCGCCGCCGTAGCCACCGGCCGCGCCGTAAGCGTCGCCCTGCTCCGTGCCGCGGCCGTACGGGGCCGCGCCGGCCTGGTCGTAGCCGCCGCGGTCCTGCTCCGGCTGGTAGGTGCTGGTCGGGTACGGGTCGGCGGCCGGCGCGTAATGCGTGCTGTCACCGGTGTAGCGGCCGGTGGGCTCGTCGAAGCGCTCGTTGCCGTAGCCGGCGCCCTGGGCCGCGTAACCGGCCGCGCCGGCCGCGGCACCTGCCGCGTAGTCCGGGCTGCCGTAGCCGGCACCGGAGGAGGGGCCGTTGCCGTAGCCGCCGCCCGAGGAGGGCGCGTTGCCGTAGCCGCCCGCGCCGCCGTAACCGCCCTGGCCCGGTGCGTCGTCGCCGTAGCCGTAGCCGCCCTGGCCGCCGGCGCCGTACGCCGGGCCGGGAGGTGCGCCGTACGGGTCCGGCGGGACGTCGTCCACGACCGGCCGCTGGAGCATGGTGGGGGCGTCGCTGATCGAGGGGCCGCCGACCATCGTCGGGGACGGCCCGGCGCCCATGCCGTTGACGACCCGGGTCTGGTCGTCGGTCCCGTGGTAGGCGCCCCGGGCGCCCGGGATCGCACCGCCCGCGCCGGGACCACCCGGACCGGTCGGGCCACCCGGGCCGTCGCCGTCGCCGTCGTCGCCCTCGTTCTTGCGGCGCATGTAGAGCAGCACGATGGTGCCCACGCCGACGGCGACGAACAGGCCGCCGAGCAGGATGAGAAGCCAGGAGCCGAAGCCGCCGGAGTCCTCGTTGGCGGCCGGCTGCTGCGCGGCGGGCGCCTCGGCCGACGGGGTGTCGGTCGCCTCCTCGTCGAGCGGCTCCTCGGACGGCGGGGCGGACTCACTCGCCGACGGGCTGGCGCTCGGGCTCGCCGACGCCTTCAGCTGGATGCTGAGCCGGACGCCGGTCACCGACTGGCCGGCGTTCGCGTTGATCGACCGGGCGACGGGCGAGGCACCGTCGGTGGAGGCACCGAGGTCGATCCGGCCGGGCGCGATCGGGTTGGACTCGGAGCCGCTGAAGCTGAAGTTGCCGTTGCCGCTGGTGTTGGTGCGGCGTTCCTTGCCCGCGCTGTCGCGGAGCATGACCAGGGCGCCCTCGATCGGATCGCCGTCGGCGTTGACCACCTTGCCGGACACCGTCTTGACGGTCTGCGGCTGGTCAGGCGTCGGCGGGGCAGCCTTGCCCTTGACCGTGAGGTTGAAGTTCGCGGTGTCCGGCCGCCCGACACCCTGGATCCGGACCGTCACGGAGGAGTTGGCGTCACCCGCGTTGTCGTTCGCGCGCAGGGTGAGGATCTGGACCTTGGGAGTGCCCGGCGGGTTGAACTCGATGCCGCCGCAACCGCTGGTGCAACTGACGCCGGACGGCAGGCCGCTCAGGCTGATGTCGCCGTTGGTGTCGCTGCCCTCGGGGTTGACGGTGACGGTGACGGTGGCGTCGCTGCCGGCGTTGACCGTTACCGATCCCGGCGAGACGTTGACGCTGGCTGCGAAGGCGGGAGCTGCGGGGACGGTGAGCAGGGCGCCGAAGACCAGCGCTACGACCACACCGGCCCGCTGCTTCCAGGCACGTCGGTGTGTTGACACGTCCACCGCCTTCCGGGTCTGATCTCCCCGCCGGCCGCTCGGCCGAGGTTGATCACTCACGGTACGAATAACGCCGTCGGCAACTATGCCTTGTCTGACCGGATCATCTCTACCCAGGGCCGCCGTCGGGCGGCCTTCTGCCGGGTCGTATCGTCCCGTCGTGTCCTCTCCGCACGCTTATTCCGAAGCGGTACTCGCCGCCCTGGCGGCGCTGGACGAGGGGCGTACGCCCGAACGGCCGGTGCTCCGGGAGGCGGTCCGGACCCTCTTGGCTGCCCTCGCGGATCGCGCCCCCGGCCGATCGGTGGAGGTGCGCGTACCACCCTACGGTGCGGTCCAGTGCGTGAGTGGTCCACGACACACCCGCGGTACGCCGCCGAACGTGGTGGAGATGGATCCGGAGACCTGGCTGGCGGTCGCCACCGGACGCCGGGGATGGGCGGAAACGGTCACTGAGGGTCGCGTCCGGGTGTCCGGAAATCGGGCTGACCTCTCCCCGTACCTCCCTATTTAGGCCTCAAGCAGCGCAAACCCTGCTCACGCTGAGCGGACGCTTCGTGACTGTCGGTATCGACTGCTGGTCGCGTACACTGAGACCCGACGACGGTCCCGGCCCATGCGTGCGGAGCTGACCCCCCGACTCCGCCAGGCCAGTCCAGACCCCACTGCGAGGGAGCGGCAGGTGCCCCGAGGCGATGGCCGGCTGAGCCACGACCTTGACCCCCAGCGACCCGGCCCACAGGACGCGTGCGGCGTCTTCGGCGTCTGGGCGCCGGGTGAAGAGGTCGCCAACCTCACCTACTTCGGGCTCTACGCCCTCCAGCACCGCGGTCAGGAGGCCGCGGGCATCGCGGTGAGCGACGGCTCCGGTGTCGTGGTCTACAAGGATCTCGGCCTGGTCGCCCAGGTGTTCGACGAGCCGACGCTCGCGAGCCTGCGTGGGCACGTCGCCATCGGGCACGCGCGCTACTCCACCACCGGCGGCTCGACCTGGGAGAACGCCCAGCCGACCATCCGGGCCACGAGCGCCGGCACCACCATCGCGCTGGCGCACAACGGCAACCTGGTCAACACCGCCGAGTTGCAGCGCGAGGCCGCCGTGCGAGGGCTCGACTCCGACGGCTCGACCAACGACACCTCGCTGGTGACCATGCTGCTGGCCAGCCGGCCCGACCTGTCGGTCGAGGCGGCCGCGCTGGAGGTGCTGCCGCAGCTGCGCGGCGCGTTCAGCTTCGTCTTCATGGACGAGTCGACGCTCTACGCGGCGCGTGACGCGCACGGCGTACGCCCGCTGGTGCTCGGCCGGCTCGAACGCGGCTGGGTGGTGGCGAGCGAGACCGCCGCGCTCGACATCGTCGGCGCGAGCGTGGTCCGCGAGGTCGAGCCGGGCGAGCTGATCGCCATCGACGAGAACGGGCTGCGGTCCAGCCGGTTCGCCTCGCCCGAGCCCAAGGGCTGCCTCTTCGAGTACGTGTACATCGCCCGGCCGGACGCCACCATCGCCGGCCGCAACGTGCACGCCGCGCGGGTGCAGATCGGCCGCCAGCTCGCCAAGGAGCACCCGGTCGAGGCCGACCTGGTGATCCCGGTGCCGGAGTCCGGCACGCCGGCCGCGATCGGCTACGCCGAGGAATCCGGCATCACCTACGGCCAGGGCCTGATGAAGAACCCGTACGTCGGGCGCACGTTCATCCAGCCCTCGCAGACGCTGCGCGCGCTCGGTGTCCGGCTGAAGCTGAACCCGCTGCGGCAGAACGTCCGCGGCAAGCGCCTGGTGGTGGTGGACGACTCCATCGTGCGGGGCACCACCCAGCGGGCGATCGTCCGGTTGCTGCGCGAGGCGGGCGCGCTGGAGGTCCACGTCCGGATCTCCTCGCCGCCGGTGAGCTGGCCCTGCTTCTACGGCATCGACTTCGCCACCCGCGCCGAACTGCTCGCGAACGGGCTGGACAACGAGGGCATCCGGCGGTCCATCGGCGCCGACTCGCTCGGTTACGTATCGCTGCCCGGCCTCATCGCCGCGACCGAGCAGCCGAAGAGCCGGCTCTGCCGGGCGTGCTTCGATGGGGAGTACCCGATCGAACTGCCGGCCGGGAACCTGATCGGCAAGCACGTGCTCGAAGGAGTGGGACGCCGGGTCGCCGCCGAGGCGGCCGGGCCGACCGGTCCGCTCGTCGCCACACCGACCCACCACCCGTAGCACCACCGACGCGGGTCCGGCCGCTCCGGGCCCGCGGGAACCACAAAGGGGAGAACCGTGACGCACGTGTCCGAGCGCAGCGGCGCAGGATCCAGCCCGACGGGCGCCGGCGGCGACCGCCAGCCCTGGTCGGCGGGGTCCGGCCGGACGCAGCGCAAACGCTCGGTCTCGTACGCCGACGCCGGGGTGTCGATCGAGGCGGGCGACCGCGCGGTCGAGCTGCTCAAGTCCAAGGTCAAGGAGACCCGGCGCCCCGAGGTCATGGGTGACCTGGGCGGCTTCGCCGGCCTGTTCCGGCTGGACACGAAGAAGTACAAGAACCCGATCCTGGCCTCCTCGACCGACGGTGTGGGCACCAAGCTGGTGATCGCCCAGCAGCTCGACATCCACGACACGGTCGGCATCGACCTGGTCGCCATGGTCGTCGACGACCTGGTGGCTTGCGGTGCCGAGCCGCTGTTCCTGCTCGACTACATCGCCACCGGCGAGGTCGTACCGGACAAGGTCGCCGAGATCGGCGCGGGCATCGCGGACGGCTGCCGGTACGCCGGCTGCGCGCTGCTGGGTGGCGAGACCGCCGAGCACCCGGGCGTGCTGCGCCCGGACGAGTACGACATCTCGGCCACCGGCGTCGGCGTGGTGGAGGAGAGCGAGATCCTCAGCCCGGAGCGGGTCGAGGTGGGCGACGTGGTGATCGCGATGCGCTCGTCCGGCCTGCACTCGAACGGCTACTCCCTGGTCCGGCACGTGCTGCTCGGCGCCGGCCGGATGCGGCTGGACGTGGTGATCGACGACTTCGGCCGCCAGCGGACGCTCGGCGAGGAGCTGCTCACCCCGACCAAGATCTACGCGCAGGACTGCCTGAAGCTGATCGCCGAGGCCGAGGTGCGGGCGCTGGCCCACGTCACCGGCGGCGGCATCCCCGGCAACCTGGTCCGGGTGCTGCCCGAGAACGTCGACGCCGTGGTGAACCGCTCCACCTGGAAGCCGCAGCCGATCTTCGACCTGATCCAGTCCAAGGGCCGGATCGAGGACCCGGAGATGGAGGCGACGTTCAACATGGGCGTCGGCATGTTCGCGATCGTCTCCGCCGAGGACGCCGACCGCGCGCTGGCCACCCTGACCGGCCGGGGCGTGGACGCCTGGCAGGCCGGCGAGATCATCGAGGGGTCCGGCAACGTGCAGATGGTCGGGCAGCACACCCGAGGCTGATCACCCTGCGCCGATCGGCCGGGCACGTGATCGGGGGTTCACCCGAGCGGTCGCCGCGGCCTAGCCTGGAGGTTCGGTTTTCAGGCAGGCGGGGGAGGTGCTGATGGCTGCGCGCACGCCCGAAGGGATGCGGGGCATCGCCGCCGTCCCGTCGTACGTGGTGATGCAGCCGACGACGCTGTGCAACCTCGACTGCGCCTACTGCTACCTCCCCTTCCGGGCGGCCGACAGGCGGATGCCGGTGGCCGTCGCCGAGGCGGTGGCGGCGTCGGTGAACCCGTGGGCGACGGGCGGCCGGTTCTCCGTGGTCTGGCACGGCGGGGAGCCGCTCGCGGCCGGCCGGGAGCACCTGGCCGCGCTGCTGGCGCCGTTCGGGCCCGACGTCGAGCACCACGTGCAGACCAACGCCACGCTGATCGACGACGCCTGGTGCGCGTTCTTCGCCGAGCACCGGGTGCGGGTCAGCGTCAGCGTGGACGGGCCGCGGGCGCGCAACGGCGAGCGGGTCACCCGGGGCGGGCGGCCCGCGTACGACCGGATCGTGGCGGGCGTGACGGCGCTGCGCCGTCACGGCCTGCCGTTCTCGGCGCTCGCTGTGGTCTCCCGGCCGGAGCCGGGACTGGCGGCCGAGCTGTACGACTACTTCCTCGACCTGGGCTGCGACGTGCTCGGCGTCAACATCGAGGAGACCGAGGGCGTCAACACCCGGACGAACGCCCGCGACGAGGGCGCCGTCACCGGGTTCTGGGCGGAGCTGGTGGCGGCGTGGCGCCGGGATCCGCGGATCCACCTGCGTGAGGTGGAGTGGTCGCTGCGGTACGCGGGCGCGGTCCTGGCCGGCACCGCCGACGACCTGCTGCCCCGCAGCCTCGACCCGATCCCGACGGTCGGGCACGACGGTTCGGTGGTGGTGCTCTCGCCGGAGCTGGCCGGCTTCAACGACGCCCGGTACGGCGACTTCACCAGCGGAAACGTGCTCACCACGCCGTTGCGCGACATCCTCGCCGGCGCGGCCGGCACACCGTGGGTGGGCGAGTTCCTCACCGGTGTGGAGGCGTGCCGGGCGTCGTGCGCGTACTTCGGGTTCTGCGGCGGCGGGCACGCCGCCAACCGTTACTTCGAGCTGGGGCGTTTCGACGGTACGGAGACCGAGCACTGCCGTAACAGCAAGATCCGCCTACTGGAGGGAGTGTTGGAGCATGCCCGAGACCATCAGTGACACCGACCGGGAGGCGGTCGCCGACCGGGTGCGGGACGCCGCTGCGGGGCTTACCGCTCTGCTCCACGAGGCGGAGGCAGCGCGGCTGCTGCGGGCGGAGGTGTCGGGCGGGGACGGCGCCCACGCGGTCTGCGCGTGGAACCACTTCGAGAACATCCCGACGTTCTACAACTGGAACAACCGGCCGCGCTGAGGGACGGTTCCGCGATCAAGGACCTGCCGGCGCGTCGGAGCGTGCGCCCCGGGGCGGCAGGTCCCTGATCGTCGGTCGTACGCCGGCTCAGCAGAGCACATGCGTGAGCACGCGGGGGTTACCGCGTGCTCAGATGTGACCGGAGGTCAGCGGGTCGGACGAGCCCAGGTGTCCGGGTCGTCGTCCGCGTGGTCCTCGTCATCGTCGTCGACATACTCTTTGTAGTCGTCGTCGAAGTTGTGCTCAGACTTTCCACTACCCGCCAGTTCGCGCTGCAAGGCGGTTAGGTCGGTGTTCGGGGAGTGGTACTTCAACTCCCGGGCCACCTTCGTCTGCTTGGCCTTAGCACGGCCGCGCCCCATGGCTCGACCCCCTCGCACAGAATGCGGGGCAGCCCGAAGGCGGGCCCCGATGACGTCAGGCATCTCTCGTGGCTCTTACGGTACATGGGGATGCCATCGTTCGGCACCTCGGGTCACCGTCGACCGGACCTGCGCGTCGCAGTGGTCCAGCCGTCACAAAGTGTACCGGGTAAGGGGTGAGCCCCGGGGCTGGCCGTGACACCGGACATACCGGTACGAACAAGCCCGAGAATCAGCTTAACGCGCGCCGCCTCCGGGGGTGGAGCACCGCCCCGCCCCCGGAGGTGAGCCTCACCGCAGATGGATCGTGCGCAGCCGGCCGACCTCGGCCATCCGGCGCTCGGCGAGCCGGTCCGCGGCGACCGCCGGCGGCACGCCCTCGTCGTCGGCGAGCTGGAGGATCTGCCGGGTGGTGTCGAAGATCCGGGTGGCGCGCAGCTTGGCGCGGTCGAAGTTGAAGCCCTCGATCTCGTCGGCCACCTGGATCACGCCCCCGGCGTTCACCACGTAGTCCGGCGTGTAGAGGATGCCCCGGTCCGCGAGCACCTTCTCGATGCCCGGGTGGGCGAGCTGGTTGTTCGCCGCTCCGGTGACCACCTTCGCCCGCAGCACCGGCACGGTGTCGTCGTTCAGCGCGCCGCCGAGCGCGCACGGGGCGTACACGTCGATGTCGGAGGCCACCAGCGCCTCGGTGTCGTCGACCAGGGTGACCTGCGGGTGGGTGGTGCGCGCCCACTCCTGGGCGCGCGGGTTGACGTCGGTCGCCACGACCTCGGCGCCGTCGTCGAGCAGGTGGGCGGTCAGGTACTTGCCGACCTTGCCCAGCCCGGCCACGCCGACCCGGCGGCCGGCCAGCGTCGGGCTGCCCCAGACGTGCTCGGCGGCGGCCCGCATGCCCTGGAACACGCCCCAGGCGGTGAGGATCGAGGAGTCGCCCGCGCCGCCGTGCTCCACGCTGCGGCCGGTCACGTAGCGGGTCTCCCGGGCGATCACGTCCATGTCCGCCACGTAGGTGCCCACGTCGCAGGCGGTGTAGTAGCGGCCGTTGAGCGACTCGACGAAGCGGCCGTACGCGCGCAGCAGCGCCTCGCTCTTGATCTGCTCGGGGTCACCCCAGATGACCGCCTTGCCGCCACCGAGGTCGAGGTTCGCCAGGGCGTTCTTGTAGGCCATGCCGCGCGAGAGGTCGAGCACGTCGGCGAGCGCCTCGGCCTCGCTGGCGTACGGGTAGAACCGGGTGCCGCCGAGCGCGGGGCCCAGCGCGGTGGAGTAGATCCCGATGATCGCCTTCAGGCCGGACTGCTTGTCCTGGCAGAACACGACCTGCTCATGCCCTGTGGAGACGGGGTCGTCGGTACTGGCGAATACGCCCATGGCTGACTCCTGTGTCGGTGTGCGCCCTTGTGGGGCGCGGAACCTGGTGGCACGCCGGCGGGATGCTGCCGGTGTCGTTGAGCCTAATATCGGCCCGAACCGTACTGTCGCGCATGTCACGCCACGGGCCCGAGGGCGGCGACGGGCGGTCCCGTCTCGTGGGAGGATCGCGCCGTGCCGTCGCTCTTCGCTTCATACCTGCGCGTGTACGAGCCGCTCACCGCCTTCGACCGGGACCGGCAGTCGTACTGGCGCCGGTACGTCAGCGAGGGCCGCGCCATCGCTCCGCTGGAGGGGCCGGTACGGCAGCGGACCGCGGTGATCGAGGCGCTCGGGGCCGGCTGGACCCGGCTGCCCGACCTGCCCGACGAGGCGTACGTCCTGGAGTCCGACGACGCGCTGCTGGTCTGCCCGTGGAACCTGCGTATCCGGGTCGCCGAGGCCGCGCTGAGCGCCCGCGACGGCGTGCCCTCGGTGCTGGCCGACGCGTTCGTGCCGCCGGTGCTCGCCGGGCAGGCCAAGGCCGTGGTGGAGGACTGGCGCAGCGGTGCCCGGGTGCTGGAGCACGGGGTGCCCCGGGTGCACGAGCAGATCGCCACCTGGGGCGTGCCGCTGCGCTGGTTCGTGCTGTTCGAGGCCGGCGAGCGGCACCTGGTGACCGAGCCGGCGCGGCGGGCGCTGCGCTACCGCACCGAGATCTCCAAGGCGCGCCGCCGGGCGTCGCGGGCGCTGTCGGTGCTGCGCAAGTCGATCGGCGAGGCGCCCATCACCGAGGCGGTCGAGGAGGCGGCCCGGTGGCTGGAGGAGTTCCACCCGCGCTCGGTGGTCGAGCTGGACTACGGCGGCCTGGTGCAACTGCTGCCGGACGAGACGCTCGAAGCCGACGACTCGACCGAGCTGGTGGCCACCGGACTGTCCGGACTGGGCCGGGGCGAGGCCGAGGAGGCGTCCGCCGCGTACGACAAGCTGGTCGCCCGCTGGCGCGCGGTGCAGCTGCTGGAGCGCTGCAACTGACGCCCGGTTTGCCCCGCTAAGTGGCCTTGGACACGAGAGTGTCTCGTAGCTGATGCGTCACGACCCGTGATCATGAGTCCGAATAAGGTACTTTCTGCGGCATAAAAGTCGTAAAAATCGGGCATGGTTCATCCGTCCGTCTAGCGACCTTCAGCCGTTCGGCCCATGTCGGACATCGGGGACTAGCCGGACCATGGGAGACGCGTCGGCCGGCGGGACCCCGGCCGATGTCTATACATGTGGAGGAGTGACCCCGATGGCATCGCGAACGCACGAACCTGAGCCGCTACTCACACCGGCCGAGGTGGCGTCGATGTTCCGTGTCGACCCGAAGACGGTGACCCGGTGGGCGAAGGCTGGCAAGCTCAGTGCCATCCGGACCCTCGGCGGCCACCGCCGCTACCGCGAGTCGGAGGTTCGGGCCCTGCTGCAGGGGCAGATCCCCCAGCAGCGCCAGGGAGACTGACGAACCGGCGTTCTCCGGCGTTCCGATCAAGGGCGGTGCCTTCGCGGCGCCGCCCTTAATCGCGTCCGGGGGCCGGGCCGTCCAGCACGATCCGCAGCCCCACGGTGCCGCGCTCACCCCGGCGCAGCCGGCTGCCCAGCAGGCTCAGCCGCCCGATCAGCCGGTACTTCTGCTTGAGCAGCCCCCGGACCCGGTTCGTGCTCTCCGGGTCGGCGATCATCGCGTGGCCCGGCACCGCCTCACCGTGCGGCCGGCCGCGCACGTCGCACGGTGCCACGGTGACCCGGCCGTCACGCCGGATGCGCTTCACCTTGCCGGAGTCGGCCACCGTCCACACCGCCAGCCCGTCACCGTCGCGTACCGCCCACACCGGAGTCGGCACCGCCCGGCCGTCCTTGCGGAACGTGGTGAGCAGGACGTACTTCTCCGCCGCCAGGCGGTCCAGGTCGGTCACGCCGCCAAGGATACGGCGGCGACGGCGCCGCCGACCCCCGGATAGCGTTGCGGGCATGACCGGGGAACCCGAGATCGGCGACGTGTTCGGCGAGATGATCCGCGACGCGTACGCGGTCGCCACCGGGATCGGCCCGCGCCCGATGGCCGGCGGCCGGCTGCCCCGCCCGGTCATCGAGATCATCGAGCGCGACGACGGGCTGATCAACGGCGCACCGGCCGAGCACTACCTGGACCCGCCGCAGCGGTGGCAGCCGCACGACCACCGGGCCGTGGACCGGGTACGCGGGCACGTGCTCGACGTCGGCGTCGGCGCCGGCCGGATCGCGCTGCACCTCCAGGAGCGCGGCGTGCCGGTCACCGGGCTGGACACCTCGCTCGGCGCGCTGCGGGTCAGCCGCCACCGGGGCGTCCGCGACCTGGTGCACGGCACCGTCGACGAGCACGCCGCCGACGGGCCGCGCTACGACACGTTCCTGCTGCTGGGCAACAATCTCGGGCTGTTCGAGGGGCGGGAACGCGCCCCGGCGATGCTGGCCGCGCTCGCCGCGCTGGCCCGGCCCGGCGCCCGGGTGATCGCCCACGGCACCGACCCGTACGGCACCACCGACCCGGTGCACACCGCGTACCACGAGCGCAACCGCCGGCGGGGCCGGATCGGCGGGCAACTGCGGCTGCGGCTGCGCTACCGGCTGCTCGGCACCGAGTGGTTCGACTACCTGGTCTGCTCGCCCGACGAGTTCGCCGAGCTGGTCCACGGCTCACCGTGGCGACTGACCGACGTGGACGACACCGACCGCCCCTACTACCTCGCCACGCTGACCCTGCGGTGAGCGGAGGAGCCGCCGGGATCCCCGGCGGCTCCGGCGCACCACTCAGACCTGGACGGTGGGGGTGGTCTGCTCCGGGGGCAGCCCGCCGTCGCCGTCGACCACCTCGTCCGGCGTGCCGTCCTCGTCGATGTCCACCATGGTGATGTCCACCTTGCCGTCACCGTCGGTGTCGAACTGGAACAGGTCGGCCTTGCCGTCGCCGTCGGTGTCCACCACCCAGACGTCGGTCTTGCCGTCGTTGTTGGTGTCCGCACGGAGCAGGTCCACCCGCTCGTCGCCGCGGGTCTCGACCGTCTCGGTGCTCTCCGCGCTCTCCGGTGCCTGGCTCATCTCGTTCCTTCCTTCGGCGTTGACGGCCGTCCTTACCCCGTCCGCTCCGCCCCCACGCATCCCCGGCGGCCCGGCCATGCATAGGGTCGCATGCAGGAACGAGCGAGCGGACGGGCCCGGCGGCGGAGACCCCGCGCGCCCCCGCCGCGGCGAGGGGACGTCGATGAGTGGTCGTTTTGTGGTCGTCGGGGCCGGCACCATGGGCCTCGGCATCGCGTACGTGGCGGCCGGCGCCGGGTACGCGGTCGAACTGGTCGAGGTCGACCCCGCCCGGGGCGCCGAGGCCGTCCGCCGGCTCGGCGAGCTGTGGGACCGGGGCGTGCAGCGCGGCAAGCTGACGGAGGAGGCCGCCACCGCCAACCGTGAGCGCGTCACGCTGCGGGCCGGGCTCGCCGAGGTGGCCGAGGGCGCCGACGTGATCGTGGAGGCGGTGCCCGAACGGCTCGACCTCAAGCGCGCCGTGCTGCGTGAGGCGGAGAGCCGCCGGCCCGCGCTGCTGGGCAGCAACACGTCCAGCATCCCGATCGCCGAACTGGCCGCCGGGCTGGAACGTCCCGCCGACTTCGTCGGGTTGCACTTCTTCAATCCGGTGTGGGCGATGGCGCTGCTCGAGGTCGTGGTCGGCCCGGCCACCGCGCCGCCGACCACCGAGGCGGCCGTCGCGCTCGCCGCCCGGCTGGGCAAGGACCCCGTCGTCGTACGCGACATGCCCGGCTTCGCCACCTCCCGGCTCGGCGTCACGCTCGGCCTGGAGGCGATCCGGATGGTGGCCGACGAGGTCGCCGGCCCGGCCGACATCGACAAGGCGATGGTGCTCGGCTACCGGCACCCCATCGGCCCGCTGGAGCTGACCGACCTCGTCGGGCTGGACGTGCGGCTCGACATCGCGCGCACGCTCCAGGCCGCGTACGGGGACCGCTTCGCGCCGCCGCCGCTGCTCGTCGAGATGGTGGCCGCCGGAAAGCTGGGCAAGAAGTCGGGTCAGGGCTTCTACACGTGGAAGGACGGCCAGAAGAAATGAGTGGGCTGCGGATCGAGGAGATGCCGGACCGGCTCGTGGTGACGCTGGACCGGCCGGAGAAGCGCAACGCCATCGACGCCGACCTGGTGGGCGAGCTGCACGCGGTCTGCGCCGACCTGGAGGCGCACCCACGGCTGCTGCTGCTCACCGGCGGGACGGCGGGCATCTTCGCCGGGGGCGCCGACATCGCCCAGCTCCGCGAACGCGGCCGGCTGGACGCGCTGGCCGCCATCAACCAGGGCGTCTTCGCCCGCCTCCGGGCGCTGCCGATGCCCACTGTGGCCGCCGTCGACGGGCCGGCGCTGGGCGGCGGCGCCGAGCTGGCGTACGCCTGCGATCTCCGGGTGTGCACGGACCGCGCGGTGTTCGGCCAGCCCGAGGTGCGGCTGGGCATCCTGGCCGGCGCCGGCGCGACCTACCGGCTGCCGGCGCTGATCGGTGAGGCCCGGGCCAAGGAACTGCTGTTCACCGGCCGGCGGGTGGACGCCGAGGAGGCGCTGCGGATCGGGCTGGTGAACCGGGTGGTGGCCGACCCGGCGGAGCTGCTGCCCACCGCGCACGGCCTCCTCGACGAGATGGCCAAGGGTTCCGCGCTGGCGCTGCGGCTGACCAAGATGGCGGTGGACGCCCCGGCGGCCGCGCACCCGCAGCTCGACCTGCTGAGCCAGGCGGTGCTCTTCGAGGACGAGGAGAAGCACCGGCGGATGACCGAGTTCCTGGACCGGCGCCGGGCACGCTGAGCCGAACGACGAGGGCCGCACCGGTGTCTTCCGGTGCGGCCCTTCGCGTCGGTGCGGCTCAGTGCTTGATGTCGACTCCCGCGTCGTCCAGCGCGGTGATCGCCGGCGCGGACTCGGCGAAGCCGATGAGCAGCAGCGCCTCCGGTCCGAACGCCTTGATCTCCTTGGCGGTGCCGGTGAAGTCGACAGGCGTCTTCGGGTCGGCCGGCGGCTCGTAGGTGAGCAGCTTGATCCGGTCCGCGCCGATACCGGCCTTCTCCAGCTCCGAGCGGACGTTCTCCTGGAGGCCCTCGCCGTAGGAGTCCTTACGGGCCAGGATCGCGATCTTGCGCGGCCCGTCCCGGAGCATCACGTCGGCCAGCGCGCGACCCTGGAGGCTGTCCGGCGGGGCGGTACGGAAGTAGAGGCCCTTGTCGTCCACAGCGCTCAGCCCCGCGTCGGTGTTCGACGGGGAGAACAGGATCCGCCCGGCGGCCACCACGTCCGGCAGCACCGCGCGCGAGATGCCGGAGCCGCCCGCGCCGATGAAGACCTGGACGCCCTTGGTGACGTGCGAGGCGACGGTGGCCTTGGCGACCTCCGGGTTGGTGCCGTCGTCGCCCTCGATCCACTTCACCGGCTCGCCGAGCACCCCACCGGCGGCGTTGACCTCGCGGAGCGCCAGCGCGGCACCGGCGGCCAGCGGCGGGTACGCCAGCGCCAGGTCACCGGTCTTCGGCAGCAGACCGCCGAGGACCAGCGGGGCGTCCTTCGCCTTCCCGTCCCGCAGCTTGCGGCCACGCGGCGGCGTCTTGGTGCTCGCCCCCGACTCCTCACCGGCGCCGACGAACTCGGTCTTGCTGTCGTCGATCTTCTGGTTGTCGAAGTGCATGGTGCCGTAGCTCGCGGTCGCCGGCTCGCCGTTGTCGGTGAACCCGGCGCGGGTCAGCGACACACCCCGGTACTCGATGTCCCGGCCCGCGCGGGCGAGCTGGAGGCACGCCGCCACCTCGTTGCAGCGCTCGCCGCCGGTGGTCACCCCGACGATCTGTTCGGCGATCTCGGCCGGCGCCGTGGAACCGGCGAGCTGGGCGGCCAGCGCGCTGATCACGACCGCGTCGTACGACTCGGCGGAGTAGAGGAAGTCACCCAGCTTCGGGTCTACGGCGAGTAGTCGTTCCTTGAAGCTCTCGGCCAGCGGAGTAAGGGGCGTGGTGCCCTTCATCCCGTTCACCAGGTCCGCCCGGTCCTTGAGCTCCGCGGGGTACGAATTGAGCATGTTGCCGTCGGTGCCGTAGAGGCGTACCTGGGTGGCAGGCGTTTCCTCCGGCTCGTCGCTCCCGCAGGCGCTCGTGGCGAGCAGGAGCGCCGCGCAGGCCATGGACAGGGCCGCGCGCGACGTGCGTGTTCTCAGCATGGTCGTCCTTCCTCCGGCGAAGGTCCGCTGCGCACCTTAGCGTGCTCGCGCAGCGTGCGGGACTGTGGAGTCGACTCCGTCGGCACCCCGACTGCGGGTATCACTCTGCGTGGTCGACGGGCCGTTTCCTGGTCACCGCTTGACCCCCGGCGATACTGTTCCGCGGGTGAACGACGAAGCACAGCAGACGCTCGACGACGCGACCGCCGTGCTCCGTTCCGCCCTCGCCGGTGACGGCGCCGGCGTGGTGGGCACGTTCGACGCGGTGGTGGACCGCTCCGGCCTCGCCGGGGCGTACGGAGTGGCGTGGTGCCTCGCCGCCACCATGCTCGGCGACGACACCCCGGGCGGCGGCGCCGCCCTCGACTTCCCCGGCATCGACCAGGCCGACTACGACACCCGCTGGGTGGCCCGCTTCGTCAGCGCCTGCGCCAACGACGACGCGGACACCGGCGAGGCCCTGTTCGGGGCGGCCGCGGCCGACGGGCTGCTGCCCGACTGCCTGCTCACCCTCGCCGGCTCGACCATCGCCACGCTGCGCAGCCGGTCGGACTGAGCCCGGCGCGCCGCCCCGCGCCCCGGCTGTGGTAGCTCTGGGTGCATGTCCGAGGCGATGCTCAGCAAGGTGCGCAAGCTGCTCGCCCAAGCAGAGGACCCTGCGTGCACGCCCGCCGAGTCGGCCGCCTTCATGGCCAAGGCCACCGAGCTGATCGCCCGCTACGGCGTCGACCGGGCGCTGCTCGCCGCCCGCGACCCGGCCGTCGACCCGGTCGGTGACCGGACCGTCGAGGTGGTCGCGCCGTACGCCCGGGACAAGGCCGGCCTGCTCGCGGCGGTCGCCGAACCGCTGCGCTGCCGATGCGTACGCCGTCGGCAGGGCAACGGCTTCGTCATGCACCTGTTCGGCTTCGCCAGCGACCTGGAACGGGTCGAGTTGCTGTTCACCTCGCTGCTGGTGCAGGCCGCACACGGGCTGGCGGGTGCCGTCGTACCGGTCGGGGACCACCCGGCGGCGTTCCGGCGTACCTGGCTGGCCGGGTTCGCGTACGTCGTCGCGGAACGGCTGCGCGCGGCCGAGAGCAAGGCGGTGGCGGAGGCGGGTGGACCCTCGACGGCACTGGTGCTCGCCGACCGCTCCGATCGCGTCCAGCGGCGGGTCGCCGAGGCGTACCCCCGGTTGCGCACCGCCCCGCGACGGCGGCTGGCGGGCGGTGGCTTCGGTTCCGGCGCGGACGCCGGCCGCCGGGCCGACCTGGGCGGCACCGGTGTGGGAGGAGCCGGCACGGCGCCCGGTATCGCCGGCTGACCGATCTCAGGCGGTGCGGGCGACCGTTGCGAGATAGCGGCAGAGCAGTTCGTGCCAGCCCGCGGTGAGCGCCTCGCGGTAGCCCTCGGCCGCACTGCCGTGCCGGTCGAAGTAGCGGTGCTCGACGTCCACCCGGGTCCGCTCCGGACCGTCGGCGTGGAACAGGACCTCCACCTCGCTGGCCCGCGCCGGATCCGGCACCGGCACCCGGTCCGGGCCGATCTGCCAGGTGAAGACGAGGCGCCGAGGCGGATCCCAGGTCAGCACGCGGCCCCAGTCGTTGCGGAAGCCGTACGGGCCGATCTCGTAGAGCATGCCGCCGGCCCGCGGCTCGATGCCGATCGCGGCGAGCGCATCCGGGCCGGACCAGGTGTATTCACGCACCCACCAGTCGGCGAGCGCGCCGGTGAAGACGGCGTACGCCCGCTCGGCGGACGCCGGGACGAGCAGGTTGCTGCGGAGGGAGAAGCGGTCGGATTCCTGCCGGACCTCATCCGGATCGGCCATCTCCTGTCCCATAGGTCCGGACCATACCGGCTCATGTCTCGGTGTGCAGCTTCCGTACCGCCCGCTTCCGGACACCGGGAACTCCGGTTCCCGACAGCGGCATCCGGCGGGATCGGCGGCCCACGGGAGGCACCGTTCGGCGCATCCGCGCGGCGCTGGGAGGGCTTCCGTGAGGTGTCGGCGGCGCTTCCGTGCGGGCGCGGGCGGAGCGGGTGTCGTCGATGGCCGGGGCGCGACGGATGCCGTACCGGAAAGCGGGTAAGCGCCGCCGACCGGACCGATTGGAGAGCGGGGAGCATGAGCGACAGCCGAGCGACCGAACCAGTGCCGGACCCCGGCTACGAGCGGCCCACCTCGCCGGCCGGCGCGGAGCCGGAGCCGGACGTCCTGCTGGACGTGCCGGAGCTGACCGTCGACGAGATCCGGCTCACGGTCGACGGGCTCGACGCCGACCTGTCGCTGCGCGCCCGGCTGGCCAACCTGCTCCAGCTCGACGCCGGCGTCCGGGTGCACCTGGAGGGCGTCGAGCTGGACATCACCGGGGTGCGCGCCGAGGCGCTGCTCAAGGTACGGCTGGAGAAGCTGGTGCAGATCCTGGACCGGGCGCTGACCACCATCGACCGCAACCCCCAGCTGATCGACGCGCTGGCCCGCTCGGCCGGGGTCGCCCTGGAGGACGTGCACCGGGTCGCCGCGCCGGTGGTGGACCAGACCGGACGTACGGTGGCCGCGGCCGGCGAGGTGGTCGGGCGCACCGCTCCGGCGGTGGTCGACCGGGCGGCGCCGGCGGCCGGTGAGGTGGTCGACCGCGCTGGCCCTGCGGTGTCCGGCCCGATCGAGGCACCCGAACCGCCCCAGCGCCCGGTCCAGGATCTGCACCAGCTTCTCCAGCCGTACCTTGAGCAGCGCCTCGGCGCGCACCCCGGTGATGTCCAGCTCGACGCCCTCCAG
>NZ_RCVK01000137.1:0-24506 GCF_003667485.1 Micromonospora sp. BL1 | reverse complement strand
GGACAGGTCGGGACGGGGCAGGTTCGGGTGGGGGAGTGCGGTGGCGCCCCAGTGACGGGAGGCTGGGTTCTGCCGTTGGCAGATCCGCTGACCGTGAAACAGGGCAGCCGTACCCGACCGGCGGCGGCACGCTGGGACTCATGCGACTCCTGATGCTTGGCGGTACGGGCTTTGTCGGTGGTGCGGTGGTGGCCGAGGCGGTACGCCGCGACTGGCAGGTGACCGTGTTCAACCGGGGTGTGCACGGGCAGGTGCCGGACGGCGTACACCGGTTGCGGGGTGACCGGACCGCGCCGGACGGCCTGGCCGCGCTCACCGGCGGCGAGTGGGATCTGGTGGTGGACACCTGGGACGGCGCGCCCCGGGCGGTACGTGACGCGGCGTCGGCGCTGGAAGGCGCGGTGCCGCACTACGTCTACGTGTCCAGCGGATCGGTGTACGCGCCACCCGTCGAGCTCGGCACCGGCGAGGAGGCGCCTACGGTGGCGGCGGACGCGGACGCCGAGGACGGTGACTACCCGGCGAACAAGGCCGGCGGGGAACGCGCCGCCACCCGGGTGTTCGGTGACCGGGCGCTGCTGGCGCGTGCCGGGCTGATCCTGGGGCCGGGGGAGGACATCGGGCGGTTGCCGTGGTGGCTGAACCGGATCGCCCGGGGCGGTGACGTGCTGGCGCCGGGGCCGCGTGACCTGCCGATCCAGTACGTGGACGTGCGGGATCTGGCGACCTGGCTGCTGGACCGGGGTGCCGAGGGCGTCGGCGGGGCGTACAACGTGGTGGGTCGCACCGGGCACGCGACGATGGGTGACCTGCTCGACGCGGCGGTGGCCGCGACCGGGTCGGACGCGACGCTGCGGTGGACCGCGCCGGAGCCGATCCTGGCCGCCGGGGTGGAGCCGTGGAACGACCTGCCGGTGTGGATTCCGCGCGGGCACGAGTACCGCTGGTTGCAGGAGCGGGACGTGGAACGCGCGTACGCGGCGGGGCTGGTCTGCCGGCCGGTGACCGAGACGGTCGCGGACACCTGGCGGTGGCTGCGCGAGGTGGGCCGCGTGCCGGACCGGGCGGGGCGGCCGGCGCGCGCCCCGGTCGGCCTGGCGCCGGAGCGGGAGGCCGCCCTGCTGGCCGCACTCCCGGCCTGACCGGGGGAGCAGCACCGCACGGCCGGACCCGCGCCGGCACGGGCGGCCGGAGCGAGGGCCGGCGCGGGCGGGTGAGCGCTCCCGGCCTGACCGGCGGAGAGGTACGGGTCAGGCCGACACGACCGGCAGGTCGAGCACCTCCTCGACCGGGCGGCGCGGGGTGGCGCGACCGGGCTGGCCGTACCCGATCCGCATCACCATCTGCGGGGTGCCGAACCGGCCCAGCGACATCCGCAGCGCCTCCCGCGCGGCCGGCACCTCGATCGGCTGGGACAGCATCGACACGCTCAGCCCGGCGTCGGTGGCGGTGAGCAGCACCCGCTGCAGCGCCTGTCCGGCGAGGATCTGGTCGGCGGAGGTGTTGCCGGCCGAGCCGAGCACCGCGACCAGCGGCTCCGGTTCGAAGTCGCGGCCGGGGGCGCGGTTGCGTCCGCCGAAGCCGCGCTGGGGCAGGAGGTCCTGCGGCTCGCTCTGCGGTCCGCCCGCGTCGGTGGGCACGCCGTCCGGGGCCGGCTCGGAGCGGATCCACTCGGCCCGTTCGGCCACGTACGCGGGGTCGCGTTCCAGCACCCGGTGGGCGCTGCGGGCGACCTCGGCGACCGCGTTGACGGCGCTGGTGCCGATCACCAGCTCCAGCCAGCACTGCTCGGCCCGGGCCGCCTCGCCGAGCCGCCAGCGGGCCTCGGCCGGCACCGGGTCGGGCCAGAACGGCGCGCGGTTGCTGAACCGGTGGCTGATCGCTCCGTACAGGCTCTGCTCGACCGGGGTGGGCCGGCGCGGCACGTCCGGGACCAGCCGGGCCACGACGTCGGGGTCGGCGGGGTACGGGCGCAGCCGCACAGTGGCCGGGTTGCCCGCGACGGCGAGCGCCAGCCGCAGGTTGAACACCGCCGCCCCGGCGGCGATGCGCGCGCCCCAGCCGGTCGGGTCGGTGGCGGGCAGGCCGCGCAGCGGGTCGACGGACACCTCGATGCCGCCGTCGACGAGTCGGAACCGCCACGGCTGGGTGTTGTGCAGCGACGGCGCCCGGACCGCGTCGGCGACCGCGGCCCGCAGTTGCTCGCCGGTGTATTCGGTCGTCATGGTGGTGCTCCCTCTCGTGCGGCGCCGGCTTCCCCGGCCGGGTACACCACTACGGTGCGTCAGCGGGCGGCGCGGTGAGCAGGGCCGGAGGTCCCCACCTGGGCCCGGCCGTCGGTCCCGGCCGACGCGGTCAGGACGGGACCTTCGACCCGTGCTACGGGGGCGGGAAAGCGGGTAGAAAGGACTGATGATCCGGGTGTTCCTGCTCGACGACCACGAGGTCGTCCGTCGTGGCCTTGCCGACCTGCTCCAGAGCAGCGGCGACATCGAGGTGGTCGGCGAGTCCGGCCTGGCCCAGGAGGCGGCGCGCCGCATCCCGGCGCTGCGCCCCGACGTGGCGATCCTCGACGCCCGGCTGCCCGACGGCAACGGCATCGACGTGTGCCGGGACGTCCGTGCCGTGGACTCCTCGATCAAGGGGCTGATCCTCACCTCGTACGAGGACGACGAGGCGTTGTTCGCGGCGATCATGGCCGGCGCCGCCGGGTACGTGCTCAAGCAGATCCGCGGCACCGACCTGGTGGACGCGGTCCGCCGGGTGGCGGCGGGGCAGTCGCTGCTCGACCCGGCGATCACCACCCGCGTGCTGGAGCGCATCCGCAGCGGCGTGGAGCAGCCGCGGGAGCTGAAGTCGCTCACCGAGCAGGAACGGCGGATCCTGGAGTACGTGGCGGAGGGGCTCACCAACCGGGAGATCGCCGGGAAGATGTTCCTCGCCGAGAAGACGGTGAAGAACTACGTCTCCAGCGTGCTCGCCAAGCTGGGCCTGGAGCGGCGTACGCAGGCGGCGGTGCTGGCCACCCGGCTGCTCGGCAAGAACACCTGACGGCGCCTCAGTCGAGCGGGACGCTCCAGCGCACCTCGGTGCCGCGCGGCTCGGCCCGGCGCAGCGTGAACTCGCCGCCCAGCCGCTCGGCCCGCTCCCGCAGGTTGACCAGGCCGCTGCGGGCCGCCTCCGGGTCGCAGCCGATCCCGTCGTCGGTGACGGTGATCTCGACCCGGCCGGAGTCGACGCGTACGCGCACCGACACCCGGTCGGCCTGCGCGTGGCGTACCGCGTTGGACAGCGCCTCGCGCAGCACGGCGGTGAGTTCGGGGCGCAGGTCGTCCGGGACGGCGCTGTCGATCGGGCCGATCAGCTCCAGGTCGGGGCGGTAGCCGAGCGATTCGGCGGCCACCTCGATCGCCTCGCGGATCTCGGTGCGCAGCGCCGCGCTCATCGGCGTGCGCAGCTCGAAGATGGTGCGGCGGATGTCTCGGATGGTGGCGTCCAGGTCGTCGACCGCCTGGTTGATCCGCTTGGCCGCCTCGGGGCGGGCGTTCATCGCGCCGCTCTGCAGTTGCAGGCCGGTGGCGAACAGCCGCTGGATCACCACGTCGTGCAGGTCGCGGGCGATGCGTTCGCGGTCCTCCAGGACCACCAGCAGTTCCCGTTCCTCCTGCCCGCGGGCGCGTTCCATGGCCAGCGCGGCCTGCCCGGCGAAGCTGGCGAGCAGGGCGAGGTCGTCGTCGGCGGCGGGCCCGTGGTCGGGCAGGTAGCCGATCACCAGGACGCCGTGCAGCGTGTCGGCGGCGGCGAGCGGGGAGACCACGGCCGGTCCGGCGACCACCGGCCGGGGCCAGGGCGCCGCGGCGGCGAGGTCGTCGACCTGGTCGTGGCGGCCCTGCGTGACGGACGCGGCGAAGCTGGTCTCGGCGGCCGGCAGCACCGCGCCGACCAGTTCCCGGCTGACCGGGTCGGCGCCGTCGACGACCTCGACGGTGAACTGGGCCTCGTCCTCGTCGTAGAGCAGCACCAGCGCCAGTTCGGCCTCGGCGACCTCGCGGGCGCGGCGGGCCACGAGCGTCAGCGCGTCGGTACGGCGTACCTCGCCGAGCAGCACCGAGGTGATCTCCGCGGCGGCCGCCAGCCAGCGTTCGCGGCGGTGCGCCAGCGCGTAGAGGCGGGCGTTCTCGATCGCCACGCCGGCTGCGGCGGCCAGCGCCACCACGATCTCCTCGTCGTCCTCGGTGAACTCGGCCGCGCCCTGCTTCTCGGCCAGGTAGAGGTTGCCCCAGACGTGGTCGCGGATGCGCACCGGCACGCCGAGGAAGCTGTGCATCGGCGGGTGGTTCGGCGGGAAGCCGTACGACTTCGGGTGCTTGGTGATGTCCGGCATGCGGACCGGCTTCGGCTCGTCGATGAGCAGACCCAGCACGCCGCGGCCGTGCGGCAGCTCGCCGATCTTCGCGTGCAGTTCGGGGCTGATGCCGTGGACGATGAAGTCGTGCAGCATGCGGTCGGGGCCGATCACGCCGAGCGCGCCGTACCGGGCGCCGGCCAGCTCGCACGCCGACTGCACGATCCGCTGCAGCGTGCTGCGCAGGTCGAGGTCGGACCCGATGCCGACGACCGCGTCCAGCAGGGCCCGTAGCCGCTCGCGGCTGGTGACCACCTCGCCGACGCGGTCGAGCATCTCCTGGAGCAGTTCGTCCAGGCGGACGCGGGACAGCGGGGTCAGCCCGAGCGACGGCGTGAGGTGCTCGTGCCGGGACTGGGGTGCGGCGGCCACCCGGCGATGGTATCGCCCGGTGGCCGCCGTGATCGAGACCGGTCAGGCGAGCCGGTCGCGGACCGCCGAGGTGTCGACCGTCTGTGCGACGTCCAGCCGGGGCGTGTGCGGCGGCCCGGCGTGGTTCGGGTCGGCCAGGCCGAGCCGCATGCTGATGTACGGGAACCCCAGGCCGGAGAGCATCTGCCGCAGCACCTCGCGGGTGCTCTCGACCTCCACCACACCGGACAGCGGCACCAGCGACACCCCGTGCCGGGTGGCGGTGAGCCAGGCGGCGGAGAGCGCCTCACCGGCGCGCAGCCAGCTCATCAGCTCGTCGTCGGAGCCCCACAGGATCCCGTACACGGCGGCCTTGTCGTGGCCGGGCCCGATCGGCAGCGAGCCGGCGCGGCCGAAGTCGCGGGCCGGAACGGTCGTCTGCGGGGCCTGCTCGGGCAGCACCTCCGGCGGCAGCCCGGTGCCGGTGCCGGCCCGGCTGGTCCAGTAGGCCAGCTCCTCGCGCAGTTCCGGGCTGTCCGCCTCGACGGCGGCGGCCTGCTGCGCGGCGCTCGCGAGCTGGATCTTCTGGGTGTCGTCGAGCAGTTGCAGGTTCACCCCCTCCAGCGTGGCGGCCCGGTCGATGTCGTTCAGCGCGGCGGTGGGGATCGGCTCGTCGCTGACCGGCCGCCGGTCGGTGTGCCGCACCTGCATGCACTGCACGACGCGCATGGCGTCGGGGTCGGCGCCGGTGTGCTTGAGGGTGGTGATCCGGGCCAGCAGGTCGGGTTCCTTCGGGTCGGGCAGCCGTTCCACCACCGGGGTCCAGCCCTCGGCGGCCAGCGCCACCCGGGCGTGGTGCAGCGCGGCGCCGCAGCTCACCACCAGCAGGTGCCCCTCCGGGTCCAGGGCGCTGAGGTGCCGTTCGCGGACCACCCGCAGCTCCAGCGCGTCGGGCAGGACCGTCCAGTGCCACGGCTGCGTGTTGTGCACCGAGGGGGCGTGGCCGGCCATTCCGGCGGCCTCCGCGAGCGCGGTGGTCAACGGGCGATCGCCGGCCGGCGTCTCGTGGCTCATCGTTACGACCTTTCCTGTTTTCCCCATCGTGCCCCACCCCCGGGACGCCCGGGTGGGGATGCCGCTCCATCCTCGGGCATGCCCGGCCGCCCCGCAGGGCCGGATTACCCGTGTCGCCCCGCCGCCCCACGCCGGGACTGAGACGATCCACACGTGGGAACCGAGCCACGCGAGTGCGTACCCGAGCAGCCGGCCCGCGCCCGGCGGTGGGCGTGGGCCGAGTGGGCGCCGCTGGTGCTGCTCACCGCGGCGGTGCTGGCCGGTGCGGCGCTGTGGTTCGCCGGCGCGCACGACGCCGCCCGGCTGGTCTGGGCGGCGGTCACGGTGGTCGCCCTGGTGCCGGCGGCCTGGACGACGCTGCGCCAGTTGTGGCTGCGGCAGTTCGGGGTGGACGTCATCGCGGTGCTGGCGCTGCTCGGCGCGCTGCTGGTGCGGGAGTACCTGGCCGGCGCCGTGATCGCGGTGATGGTCGCCACCGGGCGGGCGCTGGAGGAGTACGCCCAGCGTCGCGCCACCCGCGACCTGCGGGCGCTGCTGGAACGCGCGCCCCGGCAGGCCCGCCGGCGCACCCCGGACGGCGGGATCGAGGTGGTGCCGCTGGACCGCGTCGCGGTGGGGGACCGCCTGGTCGTCGGGCCGGGCGACGTGGTGCCTGTGGACGGCGTGGTCGAGGAGGCGGCCACGCTCGACGAGTCGGTGGTCACCGGCGAGTCGCAGCTGGTCACCCGTGCGGCCGGGGAGGAGGTGGCCAGCGGCGTCGTGAACGCGGGCGCCGGCTTCGGGCTGCGGGCGCGCCGTAACGCGGCGGAGAGCACCTACGCGGGCATCGTCCGCCTGGCCGGCGAGGCGACGGCCCGCAAGGCCCCGATGGTACGGCTGGCCGACCGGTACGCCGCCGCGTTCGTGCCGTTCACGCTGGTGCTGGCCGGGCTGGCGTGGCTGCTGTCCGGCGAGTTCACCCGGGCGGTGGCGGTGCTCGTGGTGGCGACACCGTGCCCGCTGCTGCTGGCCACCCCGATCGCCGTGGTCTCCGGGCTGTCCCGGGTGGCCCGGCGCGGTGTGCTGGTCCGGGACGGCGGGTCGCTGGAACAGCTCGGCCGCGCCCGTACCCTGCTGCTGGACAAGACCGGCACGCTCACCGCCGGCCGGCCCCGGGCGGCGGAGGTGGTGGTGGCGCCGGGCGGCGACCGGGACGACGTGCTGCGGCTGGCCGCCTCGGTCGAGCAGCTCTCCCCGCACGTGCTGGCCGCCGCGCTGGTCCGGCAGGCCCGCGAGCGCGGGCTGGCGCTGGCCGAGCCGACGCAGGTCACCGAGGAGCCGGGGCACGGGGTGAGCGGGCGCGTCGACGGGCGGATGGTGCACGTCGGGCAGCTCGCCGGGGAACCGCCGGAGTGGGCGGGCCGGCTCGGTGAGCGCGCCGAACGGGCCGGGCGCTCCGCGGTCTGGGTCAGCGACGACCACGCGCCGCTCGGCGCGATCCTGCTGGAGGACCCGGTCCGGCCGGACGCCCGGCGCACGGTGCGGCGGCTGCGCGAGGCGGGCCTGACCCGCCTGGTCATGGTGACCGGCGACCGGCCGGGCACGGCCCGGCAGGTGGCGCAGGTCGTGGGCGTGGACGACGTGATCGCGCGGTGCTCGCCGCAGGAGAAGGCCGATCGGGTACGCGAGGAGTCGGCGCACGCGGTGACGGTGATGGTCGGCGACGGCGTGAACGACGCGCCCGCGCTGGCCGAGGCGCACGTGGGCGTGGCGATGGGCGCGACCGGGGCGACCGCCTCGGCGGACGTGGCCGACGCGGTGCTCACCGTGGACCGGCTGGACCGGCTCGCCGACGCGGTCGAGATCGCCCGGTACGCGCGCCGCATCGCGGTGCAGAGCGCCACCGTCGGGATGGGCCTGGCGGTGCTGGCCATGCTGGTGGCCGCGGCGGGGCGGCTGCCCCCGGTGGCCGGCGCGTTCCTCCAGGAGGGCATCGACGTCCTGGTGATCCTCAACGCGTTGCGCGCGCTCGGCGGCGGCCTGCGGCGGCGCGACCTGCCCGCGCACACCGTCGAGCTGATCGACCGGTACGCGGGCGAACACGGCGGCGTCCGGGACGTGCTGGCGGCGCTGCGGGACACCGCCGACATGGTGGCGACCCGCCCGGACGACCCGGCGTGCCTGCCGGCGCTGCGGGAGGTGCACCGGCGTCTGGTCGACGAGGTGCTGCCGCACGAGGCGGCCGAGGACCGGCAGCTCTACCCGGCGCTGGCCGGTCCGCTCGGCAGCGCCGAGGCGACCTCCACGATGAGCCGGGCGCACGTGGAGATCGTCCGGCTGGTGGAGCGGATCGGCGGACACCTCACGGCGCAGCCGGACGGCCGGCTGCGCCGTGACGAGGTGCCCGATCTGCTGGCCGCGCTCTACGGCCTGGACGCGGTGCTGCGCCTGCACCTGGCCCAGGAGGAGGAGGACTACTTCTCGCTCAACCCGGAGGAGGGCTCCACCGCGCCCGGCCGCTGAGTCAGCGCTCGCGGACCACGGCGACGGGGCAGTGCGAGTGCTGGATGAGCTGCTGGCTGACCGAGCCGAGGAGCATGCCGCGCAGGCCGCCCCGGCCCCGGCTGCCGACCACCACCAGCTGCGCCGACCGGCTCGCCTCCACCAGGAGCGCGGACGCGCTGCCGGGGACCGCCTCGATCTCGACCGGCACGTCGGGGAAGCTCTCCCGCCACGGCGCCAGCTCCGCCTCGGCGGCGGCCCGCTCGCTCGCGGCGACCTGCTCCGGGTCGAAGTCCGGCGGCACCCACCGGTCACCCGGCGGCTCCCAGGCCCGCAGCACCCGCAGCGGCACGTCCCGCTGGGCGGCCCGCTCGACGGCGAAACCGAGCGCCCGCAGCGCCGACTCCGAGCCGTCCGAGCCGGCCACCACCGGCCCGGACGTGGCGGCCTGGCCGTCGCGGACCACCACCACCGGGCAGTGGGCGTGCGCGGTGACCGAGACCGCGGTGGAACCGGCGAGCAGCCCACCGAAGCCGCCGTGGCCCCGGCTGCCGAGCACCAGCATCCCGGCGTCGGCGGACCGCTCCTGGAGCACCAGCGCGGGCGGCCCGTCGAACACCTCGCCGTGCACGGTCAGGCCCGGCCGGTCGGCGGCGGCGTCCGCCGCCGCCTTGCGGACCAGCTCCTCGACCTGCTGCCGGGCGGCCTCGTCCGGCCACACCCCGGGCGCCACGCCGGGCCCGATCCAGCCGGTCACTGTCAACCACTCGAAGACGTACGCCAGGCGTACCGGCCGGCCGGAGCGGCCCGCCTCGTCCAGCGCCCAGTTCAGGGCGACGGCGGCGTCCGAGGAGCCGTCGTAGCCGACCAGGATCTCGTCGTCGTTCATTCGCCACTCCTCACCGCGGGGTCGTTCTCCCTGATCCAGCGCCACTCGGCGACCCGGGGGTCGTCCTCGCCGTAGCGGCGGGTGTAGTCGCGGCAGGCCTGGCGGGCGTCCACCATGTCCTGGCGCAGGTGCGCGGCGCGCGACCGCAGCCCCGGCACCCGGTCGATCACGTCGATGACCAGGTGGAAGCGGTCCAGGTCGTTGAGCATCACCATGTCGAACGGCGTCGTGGTGGTGCCCTCCTCCTTGTAGCCGCGCACGTGCAGGTTCTCGTGGTTGGTCCGGCGGTAGGTGAGCCGGTGGATCAGCCACGGGTAGCCGTGGTACGCGAAGATCACCGGCTTGTCGCGGGTGAAGATGGTGTCGAACTCGTTGTCCGGCAGGCCGTGCGGGTGCTCCGACGGCGGTTGCAGGCGCATCAGGTCGACCACGTTGACCACCCGCACCCTCAGGTCCGGCAGGTGCCGGCGCAGCAGGTCGGCCGCGGCCAGCGTCTCCAGCGTCGGCACGTCGCCGGCGCAGGCGAGCACGACGTCCGGTTCGGTGCCGTCGTCGCTGCTGGCCCAGTCCCAGATGCCCAGGCCGCGGCGGCAGTGCTGGATCGCCTCGTCCATGGTCAGCCAGTTCGGCGCGGGCTGCTTACCGGCGACCACCACGTTGATGTAGTGCCGGCTGCGCAGGCAGTGGTCCATGGTGGACAGCAGCGTGTTGCCGTCCGGCGGCAGGTAGACCCGGACCACCTCGGCCTTCTTGTTGACCACGTGGTCGATGAAGCCCGGATCCTGGTGCGAGAAGCCGTTGTGGTCCTGGCGCCACACGTGGCTGGACAGCAGGTAGTTCAGCGAGGCCACCGGCTCCCGCCACGGGATGTTCCGGGTCACCTTCAGCCACTTGGCGTGCTGGTTGACCATCGAGTCGACGATGTGGATGAACGCCTCGTAGCTGGTGAAGATGCCGTGCCGGCCGGTCAGCAGGTAGCCCTCCAGCCAGCCCTGGCACAGGTGCTCGGAGAGCACCTCCATCACCCGGCCGTCGGGGGAGAGGTGGTCGTCGCCGGACACCTCGGCGCCCACGAACGCGCGGTCGGTCACCTCGAACGCCGCACCGAGCCGGTTCGAGGCGACCTCGTCCGGGCCGAACAGGCGGAACGTCTCCGGGTTGCGCGCGATCACGTCGCGGACCCAGGGGCCGAGCACACCGGTCGCGCCGGCCATCGGCTCGCCCGGCGTCGGCACGTCGACCGCGTAGTCGCGGAAGTCCGGCAGCTCCAGGTTGCGCAGCAGCCGGCCGCCGTTGGCGACCGGGTTGGCGCTCATCCGGTGGTCACCGGTGGGAGGCAGGCCGGCCACCTCGGCGACCGGGCCGCCGGTGGCGTCGAACAGCTCCTCCGGCCGGTAGCTGCGCAGCCAGCGCTCCAGCTCGGCCAGGTGCTCCGGGTTGTCCCGGACCTCGGAGATCGGCACCTGGTGGGCGCGGAACGTGCCCTCGACCTGCTTGCCGTCGACCCGGGACGGACCGGTCCAGCCCTTCGGCGTCCGCAGAATGATCATCGGCCAGCGGGGGCGCTCCACGTGCTCGCCGGAGCGGGCCCGGCGCTGGATCGCCGCGATCTCGTCGACCGCGCGGTCGAGCGTCGCGGCCAGCAGCTGGTGCACGGTCGCCGGGTCGTCGCCCTCGACCACGTACGGCTCGTAGCCGAAGCCGCGCATCATGTCCCGCAGGTCCTCGCCGGGGATCCGGTCCAGCACGGTCGGGTTGGCGATCTTGTAGCCGTTGAGGTGCAGGATCGGCAGCACCGCGCCGTCGCGGGCCGGGTTGAGGAACACGTTCGACAGCCAGCTCCCGGCCAGCGGGCCGGTCTCCGCCTCGCCGTCACCGATCACGCAGGCCACGAGCAGGTCCGGGTTGTCGAACGCGGCGCCGTACGCGTGGCTCAGCGCGTACCCCAGCTCGCCGCCCTCGTGGATCGAACCCGGCACCTCCGGCGCCACGTGACTCGGGATGCCGCCCGGGAAGGAGAACTGCCGGAACAGCCGCTGCATGCCGGTCTCGTCCCGGGGGATGCTGTGGTACAGCTCGCTGTAGGTGCCCTCCAGCCAGGTGTTCGCCACCAGAGCCGGGCCGCCGTGGCCGGGGCCGGTGACGAAGATGGCGGACAGGTCCCGGTTCACGATGACCCGGTTGAGGTGCGTGTAGAGCAGGTTGAGCCCGGGGCTGGTGCCCCAGTGGCCCAGCAGGCGCGGCTTGACGTGCTCGGGCTTGAGCGGTTCGCGCAGCAGCGGGTTGTCGAGCAGATAGATCTGGCCGACGGTCAGGTAGTTCGCCGCGCGCCAGTAGGCGTCCAGCCGGCGCAACTCGTCGTCGGTCAGGGGGCTGTGCAGGTTCACCGCGGTGTCCATGCTGCCTTAGCCTCTCGTGGCTCGGGGTCGGCTGCCACTCGGGGAGCACATCTTCTTTCCCGCCGCGTCCAGCGTCGCCTCCGTCGGGGGTCGCCGGTCAGGGCCGTAGGTCCCGCCTCGCGCGGGCGTCATGACCCGTCCCCGGCGTCGGCGGCGACTCCCCGTACGACGATCAGCGGGGCCGGCGAGTGGTAGAGCAGGGACTGGCTGACCGCGCCCAGAGTGGACCCTATCGGCCCGTCTCCCCAGGCGGCCACCACCGCGAGCTGCGCCGCGCGGGACCGGTCGAGCAGGACGGACTTCGGGTCACCGTGGACGGTCTCGCAGTCGGCGGCGACCCGGGGGTACCGCAGGGCCGTCCGGGTGACCGCCTGCTCCAGGCGCCCGTCGTCGCGGTCGCCGGACTCCGGCTCGATCACCCGGACGGCGAGCAGGCGGGCGCCCCGGTGCTGCGCGCAGTCGAAGGCGTACCCGAGGGCGGCCCGCGAACTGGGCGACCCGTCGAAGCCGACGAGCAGCGGGCCGGGCGGGGCCGGCTCGGTGCGCCCGACCAGCACCGGGCAACCGGCCCGGGCGGCCACGTCGACGGCCGGCGTGTCGGCGGGTACGCGGTCCGGGTGCGCGGACATGCCCCCGTCACCGAGCGCGATCAGGAACGCGGTGTCGGCGACCCGCAGCAGCGCCTCGACCGGCGAGCCCTCGACGATCCGGCCGCTGACCGGCACCTGCGGCGCGCACTCGGCGACGACCTGCCCGGCGTGCTCCAGCACGTTCTCCGCGTCCGTTCGGGTGCCGCCGGCCGGGGCGGGGCCGGGCGTCGCGGCCCAGTTGAACGCGTGCATCAGGTGCAGCGGCCGGTCGTGGGCGGCGGCCTCGGCGGCGGCCGTGCGGACCACTGTCAGATCGGCCTCGGACCGGCCGACGCCGACCACCACCGCGCCGTGGCTGGGTGCGGCCACCCCGGCTCACCTCCCGACCCCTGCTTTTCACCCACCGTAGTCGTGGGACCGGGTGCGCCGGAGCGGGTCGGCGGAACTGGCGGTCAGCGCGGGGCGGGCAGCGCCGGGTGCACGCGCAGCACGACGGCTGTGGCGTTGTCGTCGCCGCCCTCGTCCAGGCTGGCGGCGAGCAGGGCCTCGGCGGTGCGCGCCGGGTCGCGCCGCGCGGAGAGCAGGTCGCGCAGCCGGTGGTAGCCGAGCTGGTCGCTGATCCCGTCGGTGCACAGCAGCCAGGTGTCGCCCCGGCGCAGCGGCACGGCGAGCAGGTCCGGCTCGGGCCGGTCCGGGTGGCCGACGTAGCGCAGCAGCTGGTAGCGCGCCCGCGCCGCCTCCGGCGAGTCGGCCGGCCACCAGCCGTGCAGCAGGCCGAGCCAGGCCATGGTGTGGTCGACGGTGACCAGTTCCAGCAGCCCGTCGCGCAGCCGGTACGCCCGCGAGTCGCCGAGCTGGACCAGCCAGCCCTGGTCGCCGTCCGGCTCGATCACGAGCGCGGTGAGCGTGCATCCGGTCAGGCCCGGCTGCGCCGCGCCGGCCTGGCGTACCCGCCGTTGGGTCTCGGCCACGGCGGCCCGCAGCGCGGCGGCGCCGACGGCGGGCCAGCCGGCGCGGACCTGCGCCACGAACGTCTCCGCGGCGGTCGTGCCGGCCACCCGGCTGCCCTCGCCGTCGCCCATCCCGTCGCAGAGCACCGCGAGCGGCAGCTCGGGGTCGACGTGCAGCACGTCGTAGTTCTCCGGATAGCGGTGCCCGACCACGCTGCCCCCGGCGATCTCCAGGGTGAGGCGGCCGGCGGTGAGCCGGCGCGCGGACTCGACCGGCCGGTCCAGCGGACGGCGGCGGAACATTAGCGGAACCTAACACCGGGACAGGCCGGGATGCGGGTTCTCCGGGGCGACTTTTTCGCACCGAAGGTGGCGTGGCTGTCGCCGTGAGCGACCTGAACGCTCAGGGCCGGCGCAGTGGTGCGAGCGCCTCGGCCCAGACGGTCACCTCGGTGAAGAGCTGGCGGAGCGTGGTGTTGTGGCGGTCGCCGGGGGTGAACGTGGTGAACGCCGTGAAGTCGGTGGCGAGTGACAGGCTGACCTGGGTGCGTACGCCCGCTAGCTGAAGACCTGCCGTGATGAGGCGTAGGTGTTCCACAGCGCGGGCGCCGCCGACACTGCTGCCGTAGGAGACGAATCCGGCCGCTTTGTTGTTCCACTCGCCGTAGAGGTAGTCGATGGCGTTCTTCAACGCCGAGGGGATCGATCGGTTGTATTCCGGAGTGACGAAGACGTATCCGTCGAACTCGGCGATCTTCTTGCTCCAACTCCGCGTGTGGGGGTGGATGTAGGAGCCGAGTAGCGGTGACTGTGGCTCGTCGAAGAGCGGCAGGTCGTAGTCCTTGATGTCCACCACCTCGACGTCGATGCCATCGTGCCGGCTGCCGTGCTTCGCTACCCACTCGGCCACCTGGTGACCGACCCGGCCGGGGCGGGTGCTGCCGAGGATGATCCCGATGTTCGTCATGAGTGATCCGTTCTGGTCGATTCGAATGGTGCCGACGGTCCGAGACGAGGTGTCACGCGGATTGCTGAGGCGGGGATCCGGATTGCAGAGCGGCGTCCAGTCCGTTCAGCCGCAGCACGCTGGCGCCGCGCAGGTGCGCGAGGTCGGAACTGCCGTCCCCCGTGTATCTGAGGAAGGTCACCTGTTCGGTCCATTCCAGGCGGGTTCCCTCCGTCTCGGTTCCGAGCCGGACGGTGACCAGCGAGGTCCATCGCAGTTCGTCGTCGACGACGGCCTCGTAGCCGTAGACGATCCGGTGTGCGACCGCGATGTCGATGTACCGCGACCGGTGTTCCAGCCGCTCGGGTGCCGTGTCCAACGAGGTGAAGGTGCTGCGTGCCGTCTCGCCGCCGCCCATCCGGAAGTCGTGCTCGTACGAGGCTCCGCTGCCGGGAAGCCGGAACCATCGGCGCCTGATCGTGGTGTCGGCGAACGCGGTGAAGACCTCGCCCGGCGGCCCGTCGAGGTGCCGCGTGATCGTGAACGTGTCGTGCCGGACCATGCCGTCCTCCCGCTGTGACGGTCACGAATGGGTGACCACATGTCAGTTACGATTAGTAGGAAACGTGCGTCCGACGGATTTAGTCCGGCTGCCCGATACGCACTTTGAAGTCAGCTACTGACGCGCGAGGAACAGAAGAGCATGCCGAGCATCCTTGGTGCCGAACTCGCGCAGCGCGGGGTCGCGCCGGACTGCATCCAGACGATCGAGCTCGTCCGCGACGTGCTGGCGCGGGTGGGCGACAAGTGGACGCTGCTGACCATCACGGCCCTGGCGTCCGGCCCGCTGCGCTTCACCGCGCTGCACGAACAGGTCGCCGGCGTCTCCCAGCGGATGCTCGGCCAGACACTGCGCGCCCTCAACCGCGACGGGCTGGTGACCAGGACCGCGTATCCGGAGGTGCCGCCGAGGGTGGTGTATGCCCTGACGCCGCTCGGCCGCTCACTGAGTGAGGCCGTGGGTGGACTCGTGCACTGGGTCCGTGATCACCAGAGCGACATCGTCCGCAACCGCGACGAGTTCGACCGGACGTCCACCGCGAACAACGCCACCCCGCCCCGTGCGTAGTTGCGCCCCGGGGCGTCAGACCGGGGTGTGTGTCAACCAGGGTTGACGCGCGGCGTTTGTCAACCTACATTGACAGCATGAGTCAGGCGACGGAACTCGCGGCGGCGGCCGGCAGCACCGACCCCAAGGTCGGCCTGCGTGCCGTGCTCGCCCTGCGCCGGCTGCTGGAGCGGCTCGAGGTGATCCAGGTCGACAACGCCCGGCGGCAGGGCTGGTCGTGGCAGGAGATCGCCGACGCCCTCGAGGTCAGCCGGCAGGCGGTCCACAAGAAGCACGCCGGACGGCCGGCGGTGCGCGAGAGCTGGGAGGCGTGATGTTCGAACGGTTCACCGACCGGGCCCGGAGCGTGGTGCACCACGCGCTCGACGAGGCCCGCACCGAGGGACGGCGGCCGGTCGGCACCGAGCACCTGCTGCTGGGCGTGCTCGCCGACCGCGACAACCTGGCGGTACGCCTGCTGGCGGCCGGCGGCGTCGACGCCGACGCCCTGCGCGCCGCGGTGGCCCGCCACACCGCGCAGGGCGTGGACGGGCTCGGCGCGGCGGACGCCGCGGCGCTGCGCGAGATCGGCATCGACCTCGCCGCGATCGTGGCCCGGATCGAGGAGTCCTTCGGCCCCGACGCGCTGCGCGAGGCGACACCGCGTCCGCGCCGCTGGTGGCGGCGGGGGTCGCACCACGGCACGTTCTCGCCCCGCGCCAAGAAGGTGCTGGAGCTGTCGCTGCGCGAGGCGCTGCGGCTGCGCCACCGGCACATCGGCACCGAACACATCCTGCTCGGCCTGCTGCGCGAGGGCGACGGCCTGGCCGCCGTGGTGCTCACCGAGGCCGGCGTCGACCTCGACGACCTGCGGCGGCGCGTCGACGCGGCGCTGCGCGAGGCGGCCTGACCGCGACGACGCGCATCCATTTTTCAAACCTGTTTGCGGTCCTTGCAACGTCCCGCCCCGCCGGGTCGCCGTCACGCCAGGTGTCCTGCACACTGACGCCGTGGACGGTGCAGACGACAAGCGCCCGGTGAACGCGGAGAACCGCACCCCGCGCTCGGCAGTGGTGGTCAACCCGGTGAAGGTGGCCGACCTGGACGAGTTCCGCCGCACCGTGGACGGCGCGCTCGCCGCCGCCGGGTGGCCGGCCCCGGCCTGGTACGAGACGACAGTCGAGGACCCGGGCCGCGGGCAGACGGAACAGGCCGTCGAGGCGGGCGCGGAGGTCGTCTTCGCCTGCGGCGGCGACGGCACGGTGATGGCGTGCGTGACCGCGCTGGCCGGCACCGACGTGGCACTGGCCGTACTGCCCCAGGGCACCGGCAACCTGCTGGCCGCCAACCTCGGCCTCTCGAACGACCTGGCCGCCGGGCTGGAGGTCGCCGTCGAGCGCGGGATGCGCCGCCTCGACGTCGGCGCGGTCGGCGACAAGTGCTTCGCGGTGATGGCCGGGATGGGCTTCGACGCCCAGATGCTCGACTCCACCTCCGAGACCACGAAGAAGCGGATCGGCTGGCCCGCGTACGTGGTGGGCGCCGCCCGCCACCTGCGCGACCGGCCGATGCGCGTCTCCGTGCGCCTCGACGGCAAGCCGCCGCTGCGCCGCCGGGCCCGCTCGGTCCTGGTCGCCAACGTCGGGCGTCTCCAGGGCGGGGTACGCCTGCTCACCGAGGCCGAACCGGACGACGGCTGGCTCGACGTGGCGGTGCTGACGCCGCGTACGCTGCGCCACTGGCTCGCCATGGGCTGGGCGGTGCTGCGCCGCCGCGACCGGGTGCCCGGCATGGAGGTGTTCCGGGCCCGGTCGGTCGAGATCACCAGCACCCGGTCGCAGCCCCGGCAGCTCGACGGCGACCTGATCGAGCCGGGCCGGTCGCTCAAGGCCACCATCCGCCCCGAGTCGCTCTGGCTCTGCGTACCGCGCCCGGCGGAGGACCCCGACCTGGCCGTGGACGCCGACGCGGTCGGCGAGCGCGGTGAGCATCTGGTCGAGGAGGCCCGCCGTGAGTAGCACGAAGCTGGTCCCCGAGACCCGGTTGATGACCGAGGACCAGCTCTCCGCCGACGACGCCTGGCACACACTGCGCCGGCACGGCGGCTGGTGCCTGCTGCGGGACGCGTTCATCCGGTTCCGCTACGGCGACGGCTTCAGCCACTCCCGGGCGCTGGCGTTGCAGCTCTGCCTGGCCGTGGTGCCGTTCCTGATCGCGCTCACCGGTCTGATCACCGACCTGGGCGTGGACGAGGGCGGCAAGGTCGTCGCCGACACGGTGCTGGCGATCACGCCCGGCCAGAGCGAAGCCATGGTGCAGGACCTGCTGACCGACAGCGAGCGCACCGAGGACGCCGGTGAGCTGGCGCTGACGCTGGGTCTGCTCACCGGGCTGGTCGCGCTGACCACCACGATGGCGCAGATCGAGCGGGGAGCCAACCGGATCTACGGCGTCGAGCGGGACCGCCCGGCGCTGGCGAAGTACCTGCGCGCCGCCGTCCTCGCGGTGGTCGCCGGTGTGCCCGCGCTGGCCGGTTTCCTGATCCTGGTCGGCGGCCGGGCGATGGGCGAGTCGGTCCGGCGGCACTACGAGTGGGGCGACCTCGCCATGGCCGGGTGGGACGTGATCCGCTGGCCGCTGAGCCTCGGCCTCACAGTGCTCGCCGTCGCGGTGCTGTTCCGGCACGCACCCCGGCGCCGCCAGCCCGGCCTGTCCTGGCTCTTCTTCGGCGCGTCCATCGCCATCGCGATCTGGTGGCTGGCCAGCCTGCTGCTCGCCGCCTACGTGAAGTACAGCGGCGGATTCGGCCAGACCTACGGCGCGCTGACCGGCATGATGGCCCTGTTGCTCTGGGCCAACCTCACCGGGATCGCGCTGTTCGGCGGGCTGGCCTTCGCCGCCCAGCTCGAAGCGATGCGCATCGGGGTGGAGGAGCCCGCCCAGCCGGACCTGTGGGAGCCGGAGGCGCAGCGGGCGGAGCTGTTCGACACCGGCGAGATGACCTCGCTCTGACGCCACGGCCGGTCCGGCGTGGACGCCGCGCCGGTGCGGCGTGTACGGGACACGCCGATCGGGTACAGCGCGCCTCGCAGAGGAACGAGGGAGGTGCGGTGTGACCGCGGTCAAGGAAGCCGGGAGCCGGCCGCTCAGCCATTTCGCGGAGCGGAGCCTCGCGGGCCTGCTCGCCGTGGCCGGTGCGGGAGTCGGGTTCGGCGTGCTGCTCATGCTGGTCCGGTTCCGGTGGAGCCCGCTGGGCGACGCCGACCACGCGGTGGCCGAGTGGTTCAACGACCTGGTGGCGCCGCACGGCCCGCTGGTCACAGTGCTCCAGGCGATCACCGACCTGGGCGGACGGCCGGTGCTGATCTGGCTGGTCACCATCGCCGTGGTGGGCCTGCTGATCCGCCGCCAGTCCCGGCTGGCGGTCTACCTGATCGTCACCGGTGCCGGCGGGCTGATCCTCGACCCGTCGCTCAAGGCGCTGGTCGGGCGGCTGCGTCCGGTGGTGGACGTGCCGATCGCCAGCGCACCGGGCAACAGCTTCCCCAGTGGTCACGCGCTCGGCTCGTTCGTCGCGTACGGGGCGCTGCTGCTGGTGTTCCTGCCGGCCATGTCGCCGCGCTGGCGCAAGCCCGCCATCGCGATCGCCGGTGTGCTGATCTTCCTGGTCGGGCTGACCCGGATCGCGCTGGGCGTGCACTTCGTGTCCGACGTGATCGGCGGCTGGCTGCTCGGTGCGGCCTGGCTGGGCGTCACCGCGTACGCCTTCCGGCTGTGGCGGCGCGAGCGCGGCCGGCCGGTGCCGCCGCTGCGCGAGGGTCTGGAGCCGGAGGCCGGCGAGGAGCTGGCGCTCGCGCCGGACGAGGAGAAGGTGCTGGAGCACCCGCGCTCGGCGGTGGCCGAGCTGCTCGTCGGCTGGGTCCTCGTCTTCGGCGTGCTCTACGCGTTCGGCATGTTCGTCAGCTACCACGCCAAGGGCACGTTCTTCGACACGCTCGACACCGAGGTGCCGCGCTGGTTCGCCGAGCGGCACACCGGCGCGCTCACGGAGCTGAGCTGGTGGTGGAGCAAGTTCGGCGACACCCACGCCATCCTGCTGGTGTCGCTGGTGTTCTGCCCGATCGTGCTGGCCGTGTGGCGGCGGTGGCGCCCGGTGCTGTACGTGGTGCTGGCGATGTTCGGCGAGCTGAGCCTGTTCCTGGCCAGCGCCCGCGTGGTGGACCGGCCCCGGCCGCCGGTGGAGAACCTGGACGGGCAGATGCCGACCTCGTCGTTCCCGTCGGGGCACATCGCGGCGACCATCTGCCTCTGGGTGGCGATGGCGGTGATCGTGTTCCCGCGTACGGACAGGTGGTGGCGGTGGCTGTTCGTGGGCATGGCCGTGCTGATGCCGGTGGGCGTGGCGACCTCCCGGATGTACCGGGGCATGCACCACCCGACCGACTTCATGGGCGCGATCCTGCTCGGCGCGCTCTGGCTGTCGCTGCTGTACTGGGTGATCAAGCCGAACGCCGACGTGTACGAGGGCAACCGGCCGGCGATCGAGTCCGAACAGGTCGACGAGCTGGACGACGAACTGGCCAAGGCCGCGCGGCCGGACTGAGCCGATGCTGCGGGTGATGACCTGGAACATCCGGACCGGCGGGCGGGACGGCGGCGGCGCCGACCGCCGGGACCGGATCGTCTCGGTCGTCACCGCGCAGCGCCCCGACGTGCTGGCGTTGCAGGAGCTGCGGGGGATGGACGCCGCGCTGGGCGGCCTGGCCGACCGCCTCGGCATGACGCCGTACCTGGCCCGGTCCTGCTTCGGCCAGCCGGTGGCGGTGCTGGTCCGCCCGCCGCTGCGGGTGCTGCGCGCCGGCCGGGTCCGCCGCCCGTTCCACCACGCCGCCGCCCGGGTGCAGGTCGCCACCGGCGCGGGACCGTTCACCGTGTTCAGCACCCATCTGAACCCGTACTCGGGTGGGCGGCGCCGGATGGAGGCGGACTGGCTGGCCGCCGCGCTCCGGCGTACCGGGGGAGCGCTGGCCCTGCTGGCCGGTGACCTGAACACGCTGGAGCCCACCGCCGACCACACCGCCCGGCTGGCCGGGCTGGCCTCCCCGTACCGGCGGCGGCACCTGCGCCGCGACGGCCGTACCGTGGACACCCGGGCGGTGGCCCGGCTGCTCGACGCCGGGCTGGTCGACCTGTGGCCGCGCTCCGGCGGCGACGAGCCCGGCGGCCTGACCGTGCCGACCCGGCACGGCGGCGCCGAGTTCGCCGGGATGCGGCTGGACTACCTGCTCGCCACCCCGGCGCTGGCCGACCGGGTACGCGCGGTGCGGGTGGTCCGCGACGGTGACGCCGACTCGGCGTCGGACCACTATCCGGTGCTGGCCGAGGTGGACCTCACGGCCGGCTGAACGACCCCGCCAGGTCCGCCACCACGAAGGCCGCGAAGATCAGGATGACCGTCTCGCTGACCAGCCAGGAGTGCCTGTCGGTCCAGGAGCGGAACGCGGGCAGCAGCCGTTCCGCGCGGTCGCCGGCCAGCAGCAGCGTGAGCAGCGGCAGGGCCAGCAGCAGCACGGTGAGTGCCGTGAACGGCAGCAGATGCCACCACGGGCGGCCGTGCCCGGCCATGCTGCCCGCGACCGACGCCATGACCAGCTCGTCGCTCGGCACGGCGACGGCGAGCAGCAGCCCCAGACCGAAGGCGTACGCGGGCCGCGGGTCCTGCAACCGGCGCAGCCACCCCGGGGGACGGTCGCGCCGCCGTCTTCGGAACGTGACCACCATGAGGACCGCCAGCAGGGCCAGCACGATCCAGTCGATGAGCCGGCGGCTGCCGCCCACCCCGATGCCGTGCACGGCGGTGTGCCGCACCACGCGGAACGCCGCGTACCAGAGCGTCAACGGCCCGAGCACGCCCACCGTGACGCCGGCCAGGTACGCCGCCGAGCTGCGGCGCGGGTGGCGGCCGGCGGCGAGGACGACGGCGCTGACGAGCTTCGACCCGGCGACCATCTCCAGCGCCAGCGGCAGCGCGGTCAGCAGGGGCATGCCCCATTCTGGTGTCGCCGTCGCGCACGCCGGGCCGGGTTCTACAGGACCAGGTTGAGCAGCACGGTGAGCACCACCGAGGCGACGATCGAGAAGAGGATCATCAGCAGGCAGCCGAGCCCGCCTCCGGCGGGCCGGATCTCGGTGTTCCCGATACGCATGGCGTCAACTCCTCAGCGGGGTGGTGAGCAGGTCGTGGACGGCGTCCGCGACCTGGGCCGGGGCGGTGGTGACCACGTTGTGCGCCGCGTCCGGGACGGCCAGCGTGCGGGCGTCCGGCACCAGCCGGGCGACCTGCTCCCGCCAGGCGGCGGGCGCGACCGGGTCGCGGGCGCCGGTCAGCACCAGCGTGGGCGCGCTGACCCGGGCCAGGTCCTCCTCGACCGCGTTGCGGACCGAGTGGGACAGCGTCGCGAACACCCGCCACGGCCGGGCGTCGGCCACGTCGCGCAGCAGGATCGGCGCCTGCCACTTCGCCTCCCGCAGCGTGTCCCGCAGCCACCGGCCGACCAGGCCGCGCCGGGACCGGGCGGCCGGGTCGCTGGTCGGACCGGCCAGCACCAGGGCGCGGACCAGGCCGGGGTGACGGGCGGTGAGCGCGGCGGCGACCTCCGCGCCGAAGGAATGGCCGAGCAGCACGACCGGACCCAACCGGTACGCGTCGAGCCAGCCGGCCAGGAACGCCGCGTGCCGGTCCACGTCGTACGCGGCGCCGGGGCGTTCGGTCAGCCCGAAGCCGGGCAGGTCCGGCACGTACACCGGCTGGCGCGGCGCCAGCGCGACGGCCAGCGGGGTGAGGTAGCGGTGCGACACGGCGAGGCCGTGCACCAGCACGACCGGCGGCCCGTCCCCGCCCGGTGCGGCGGAGCGGCGGGTGTGCGCCCGCAGCCCGCCGACCTGCCGGAACTCGCTGGTCAGCCCGGCGGCCGGCCGTGGCGCGGCGAGCGCCAGGCGCAGCTCGGCCGGGCCGAAGCGCCCCGGCGGGGACGGTACGGCTGTCACAGCTCGCGCAGCCGGGGCAGCAGTTCCTCCTGGGCCCAGTCGAGGAACATCGGCTGGGTGTCGCCGCCCACCTGGACCAGCGCGACGTGGGTGAAGCCCGCGTCGACGAACTTCTTGAACGCCTCCACGTGCCGGTCGGTGTCCGGGCCGCAGGAGATGCCCTCGGCCACGTCCTCCTCCCGGACGAACTGGGTGGCCGCCTCGAACGACTCCGGGCCGGGCAGGTCGGCGTTGACCTTCCAGCCCAGGCCGAACCAGCGGAACTGGTCGTGCACGATCTTGCGGCACTCGTCCTCGTCCGGCCCGTAGCAGATGGCCACCTGGCCGTAGCGGGGTCGGCCCGCGCCGCCGGCCTCCTCGTACATGTCGATCAGGTGGGACAGCGGGTCGGTGGCGATCATGGCGTCGGCGTACTCGGCGGCCAGCGTGGCCGACTGCCGCCCGGACGCGGCCACCGCCATCGGCACCGGCCGCTCGGGGCGGTCCCAGACGTACGCGTCGGGCACGTCGAAGTGGTTGCCGGAGAACGTCAGCGTCTCGCCGTTGAGCAGCGGCCGGATGATCTGCAGCGCCTCCTCGAACATCTCGTGCCGCTGCTGCACGTGCGGCCATCCGCCCACCACGTGCTCGTTGAGGTTCTCCCCGGCGCCGAGGCCCAGCGTGAACCGGCCGTCCGAGAGCACCCCGATGGTGCTGGCCTTCTGCGCCACCACCGCCGGGTGGTACCGCCGGATCGGGCAGGTCACGAACGACATCAGCTCGGCCCGGCTGGTGGCGTGCGCGACCGCGCCGAGCACCGACCAGGCGTACGGGGAGTGGCCCTGGGACTCCAGCCAGGGGTAGTAGTGGTCGGACATGACCAGGTGGTCGAAGCCGGCGGCCTCGGCGCGTACGGCGTGGTCGACGAGTTCCTTCGGGCCGGCCTGCTCGCACATGAGGGTGTAACCGACGTTGACCATGGCACGTCTCCTTCCCGGGCGGATCGTCCCCGGATACCCCACCGGGCGCGGGTCAACCCTGCTGTCCGCTTCCGCGCCGGCTCTTAACCGGTTCAGCTCATCCGGCCCGTCAAACGGTGCCGCCTCCCGGCCCGTCCCGCTTAACCGGTTGCCTCACGCCGTCCATCGCCCTACGCTGATGCCTGCGTCCGTTCGGGAACCGGGCGGCGGCTACCGGGCTCAGTCGCCACCTTCGTCGTCACCGTCACCGCACCCCCGCTCGGGCACGGGGGAGACCTTCCCCTGAGGACAGCCATGAAGAAACTGCTCTCCGTCGCGGGCGCCGCCCTGCTGACGGCCCTCGCCGCCGTCTTCGCCCTCGGGCAGCCGGCCCACGCCGCCACCGGGTTCTCCGTCTCCAACGGGCGGCTCTACGACGCCAACGGCGTCGAGTTCGTGATGCGCGGGGTCAACCACGCGCACACCTGGTACCCGCAGCAGACCAGCTCGTTCGCCGACATCAAGGCGCTGGGCGCGAACACCGTCCGGGTGGTGCTGGCCAGCGGCGACCGCTGGACGAAGAACAGCGCCGCCGACGTGGCGAACGTGATCTCGCTGTGCAAGGCCAACCGGCTGATCTGTGTGCTGGAGGTGCACGACACCACCGGGTACGGCGAGGAGGGCGCCGCCGCCTCGCTTGCGAAGGCCACCGACTACTGGCTGAGCATCGCCGACGTGCTCAAGGGCCAGGAGAAGTACGTCATCGTCAACATCGGCAACGAGCCGTTCGGCAACCAGGGCTACAGCGCCTGGACCACCGACACCTCGAACGCGATCAAGCGGCTGCGCACCGCCGGCCTGACTCACACGATCATGGTGGACGCGCCGAACTGGGGCCAGGACTGGTCGTTCACCATGCGCGACAACGCGAGCACCGTGTTCGCCGCCGACGCGCAGCGCAACACCGTCTTCTCCATCCACATGTACGGCGTGTTCGACACCGCCGCCGAGATCAGCGACTACCTGGGCCGGTTCCGTACCGCCGGGCTGCCGATCGTGGTCGGCGAGTTCGGCTTCAACCACTCCGACGGCAACCCGGACGAGGACGCCATCATGGCGTACAGCCAGGCCAACGGCATCGGCTACCTCGGCTGGTCGTGGAGCGGCAACGGCGGCGGCGTGGAGTACCTGGACATGACCACCGCGTTCAACCCGGCGCAGCTCACGAGCTGGGGTCAGCGGATCTTCAACGGCGCCAACGGCATCGCGGCCACCTCCCGCGAGGCGTCGGTGTACGCCGGCAGCACCCCGACCCCGACCACCAGTCC
>NZ_RCVK01000140.1:0-24703 GCF_003667485.1 Micromonospora sp. BL1 | reverse complement strand
GCGGGAGAGGACGGGAGGGGTTCAGCGCAGGGAGGCGCGGGCGGAGAACGCGATGCTCGCCAGCAGGAAGCCGCCGTTGACCACAGTGAACGCGACCATCAGCCAGAACGCCAGCGTGGGCGCGAACGCCAGCACCAGGCCGGCCACGAAGATCACCGCGCCGTAGTCGCGGACCAGCTTCACCAGGCGTACCGGGAGCGAGGTCGAGGTGACCATGCTCGCCGCGTTCGGCCCGGACTGCATCACCGAGGTCACCAGGTTGACCATCCAGGTGCCGGCGAACACCGCCACCAGCCAGACCGGCGTGGACGGGCGCTGCGCCACCGCCGTCGCGCCGATCGCGGCGACCAAGGCGATCTGGGCGGCCACGTCGCAGAGCACGTCGATCCGGGCGCCGGCCGCGCTGCCCTGACCGGTCACCCGGGCGAGCTGCCCGTCGGCGCAGTCCAGCGCGTACGCGATCTGCCAGGCGACCAGGGCGACCAGCCCGACCACCCAGGCCGGGACGGTGCCGGTGGCCACGTCGTCGGCGAGCGCCACCACTGTGACCGAGGCGGCCAGCCCTAGCACCAGGTTGGTCAGCGTCAGCGCGGTCGGGCGCAACCCCAGGCGCTGGGCCGCGAGCGCGAAGGCCGCCCCGATCCACTGGCTGATCGACTCGCTGAACAGGCCACCTCCCCGGTTGACCCGGTGGAAGTCGGCGACGGTGGGACGGGGCTCAGCCAATGTGGTCGCGGAGGGCACCGGCGTAGTCTGCCAGCCGCTCCCGCGTCTCGGTAGCCGACATCGCGAGGTGTTCGAGGATGGTGTAGCGGTCCGGCCGGGTGGCCGGCGCGAACTGCACCGCCTCCACGAACTGGTCGTCGGTCAGCTCGACCTCGGCGGGCAGCCGGGGCAGCCCGTGCCGGGTCAGGCAGGCCGCCATCTCGGCGAACCGGCGCTCGTCGCCGCGCAGGTACGTGCAGAACAGCGCGCCGAGCCCGGCCAGTTCGCCGTGCGAGGCGGTGCCGGGGAACAGCGCGTCGATCGCGTGCATGATCTCGTGGCAGCCGCCGCTGCACGGCCGGCTGGTGCCCTCGATCGCCATCGCCAGGCCGCTGGAGATCAGCGCGTCGGCGAGCACCGTGACGAAGCCGTCGTCGCTCATGTCGCCCGGGTGGTTGAGCACCGCCTCCGCGCCCGCCCGTGACAGCGAGGCGGCCAGCCCGTCGACCCGCTCACCGCGTACCCGCCGGGCCAGTTCCCAGTCCGCCAGCGCGCTGATGTTGCTGACCACGTCCCCGACGCCGGCCCGGTTGTGCCGCTCCGGCCCGGCCTCCACGAAGTCCAGGTCCACGATCACCGCGATCGGGATGTGCACGCCGTAGGAGCCCTTCAGGCCCTCGGTGATCAGGCTGGCGACCGGGGAGGCGATGCCGTCGTTGGCGAGGCTCGTCGCCACCGACACCATCGGCAGACCGCGCCGGGTCGCCGCGTACTTGGCCACGTCGATGGTCTTGCCGCCGCCGATGCCGACCACCGCGTCGTACGACCGGGCGCGCAGCTTCGCCCCCAGGTCGTCGGCGGCGTCGAGCGTGCCGCCGGCAACCGTGAAGACGTCGGCCGAGCGCAGCGACGGCCGGATCAGTTCGGCGATCCGCTCGCCCTGCCCCGGCCCGACCACCACGGCGACGTCGCCACCGGCGGAGATCCGCCCGTCGGAGAGGATCGCCGCCAGGTCGGCCACCGCGCCCCGCCGCACGTCGATGTGCAGCGGGGTGAGGACGCTGCGGGCTAGTAGCGGCACGCGATCTCCCGCGCCCGGGCCAGATCGGCGTGGTTGTCGACCTCGACCCAGGAGACGTCACCGATCGGGGCCGCCCGCACCTCGCCACCGCGCTCGGCGAACTCCTGGTAGCCGTCCTCGTAGTAGAGGTTCGGGTCCCGCCGCCAGGTCGTCTCCAGCGCGTCGGCCAGCGCGTCGGCCACCTGCGGCTCGATCAGCGTCGCGCCGATGTACTCGCCGTACGCCTCGCCCGGGTCCATCAGCTTGGTGATCCGGGTGAGCTGGCCGGCGGCGTCGAAGGTGGTCTTCATCTCCTCCTCGGCCAGCGGCTTGAGCGTGTCGACGGCGAGCAGGATGCCGGGGCCACGCTCGGCCAGCAGCGTCTTCTCCACGCTCACCGGGTGCACGGTGTCGCCGTTGACGAGCAGCACGCCCCGGGAGAAGTGCTCACGCGCCAGCCAGAGCGAGTACGCGTTGTTCCACTCCTCGGCCTTGTCGTTGTGGACAAGGGTGAGCGTGACGCCGTACTTCTCCTCCAGGGCGGCCTGGCGCTGCCGTACCGCGTCGGCCGCGTAGCCGACCACGATCACCACCTCGTTCAGCCCCACCTCGGCGAGGTTGCGCAGCGCGATGTCGAGGATGGTGGTCTCCCCGTCGACCGGCACCAGGGCCTTGGGCAGGGTGTCGGTGTACGGCCGCAGCCGGCGCCCCGCTCCCGCGGCGAGCACCATCCCGATCATGCCGACACGCTCCTCTTCTCGACCCGATTCCACCCGGCGAGGATATCGCCGGGCACCGAGCCGCAGTGGTTCAGCCCGTCAGCCCGATCGAGCGCAGCGCGGCGAAGCCGTCCTCAGCGATCCGCCGGATCAGCCCGTCGTTGACGTCCCGGTGCTCGTCGAGCAACGCGATGTCACGTTCGGCCAGCCAGCGGAACTCGGTGTGCTTGCCGGCTTCCAGCCGGGGCCGGCTCAGGTCGCCGTCCACCCGGATCAGGAAGTCGGTCTCCACCCGGGTCAGCCCGTCGTCGGCGGTGTACCGGTATTCGCCGACCAGGCCGAGCACGTGCGACACGGCCCAGCCGGTCTCCTCGGTGACCTCCCGGCGCAGCGCGTCGTCGATCTCCTCGCCCGGTTCGAGGTGGCCGCCGACGATGTCCCAGCAGTTCGGGAAGAGACGGCGGTCGGGGGATCGGCGTTGGATGAAGATGCGGCCGTCGTCGTCGACGATCAGCGCGCCGGCGCAGCGGAGGGGCTCGGTGGGCACCCTCCGACAGTAGCCATCCGGGCCGTCTCCGGCGATGCCCGTTCTTGTCCCGGTACGCATCGATGGCCCACCATGTCCGTACTCAGTCGCCGTCCCACAGGGGTGATGTGTGATGCAGGTACGGGAAGCGATGTCCAGCGAGGTACTCGTGGTCGGGCCGGAGCACACGCTCCGGCAGGCGGCCCGGATGATGTCGGCCCGCGGTGTCGGGTCGGCGGTCGTGATCGACCCGGACTCCGAGGGGGTCGGGATCATGACCGAACGCGATGTGCTGAAGGCGATCGGAGCCGGGCTCGACCCGGATGTCGAGCGCACCGGAGCACACCTGACCTGGGACGTCGTCTACGCCGGCCCGGACTGGACGGTCGAGGAGGCGGCCGCGGCGATGGCCCGCGGCGGGTTCCGTCACCTGGTCGTGCTCGACGGCCGGGAGGTGGCGGGAGTGATCTCGGTACGGGACCTGATGCGGGTCTGGGCGGGAGAGCACGCGCCGACCCGTACCTGACCGGCCCCGGCGCGACCGGCGCCGGGAAAGGGCGATGGCCCGGCCGATATCGGCCGGGCCATCGTCGTCATGCGTTCCGTTTCGGTCGTGCCCGCCCGTCAGGGGCCGACGAAGACCGAGGTGCCGCGCCAGTCCACGTCGTCGACGCCCGGACCGCTGCGCACCGTGGCGGAGCCGGTCGGCACGCCGTCCGACCACGCCATCGAGGACAGGTTGCCGGTGCTCCGGGAGACGACGTAGAGCGTGTCGCCGTCCAGGAACAGGCCGCCCGCGTCGGCGAAGGCGGTGGTGCCGGTGACCGTGTTGCGCTCGGCGCCGACGGTGCCGGTGTCCGGCGCGAACCCGCGCCAGAACAGCGTGCTCTGACCGGCCAGCGAGTAGTAGATCCGGCCGCTCTTGTAGAACATCGCGGTCACGTTCGGCAGCTCCGCGGCGAAGTTGCCGGTCATGCCGGCGTACGTGGAGCCCTCCGGCGCGGAGCCGGTGACGACCGTGTCCCACTTGGCGTCGTGATACGGGTCGAGCTTCTTGGCGGTGCCGAACTCGCTGCCGTCGAACGACCGCTTGTAGAGGTCGCCGCCGACGCCGTAGAACAGGTCACCACCGACCCAGAACGCGCCCTTGATCTTCGACCAGCCGGTGTTGTCGCCGTTCGACACCGACATCGCGTTGCCGACCGAGGTCGCACCGTCGTACGTGCGCTTGGTGATGCTGTCGACGGTGGTGGCCGGCGGTACCGGGGGCAGCTTGACGATCTCGATGCCCTGCACCAGCGGGTTCTCCAGGACGCGACCGAAGTCGATGTCGATGTTGCCGTCACTGGTGATCGGGAACGCGCGCATGGTGCCCCGGTTGGTGGCGCCGATCGCGGCGATCGGGTCGAAGTTGCTCAGCTTGACCACGCCGTCGATGGTCACGTTGAACTTGCGCTTGCCGGCGGTGGCGGTGCCGGCCCAGCGGTTCGCCAGGTAGAGACGCACCTGCACCGGCGTGCCGGCCGGGACCGGGAAGTCCCACTGCATGTCCGGCGCGGGCGACTCGTCCCACCGCTCCGCGTTGAACAGCTCGACCGGCGTGCCCGACGGCACCGTGCCGTCGACCGAGGCGTTCGTGGTGTAGCTGGTCACCTGGTTGCCGGCGTTGTGGTAGGTGCTCGGCGCGGCGGCGGTGTCCGCGGCCCAGGCCGGGCCGCTCGGCGCCGCCAGCTGGTCGCCACCCGCGTTGACCCGGTAGAGCACGTCCGAGGCGTCCGGCGTGGGCGCGGTCTTGACGATCTCGATGCCGTGCAGCAGCGGGTTCTGGAGCACCCGGCCGAAGTCGATGTCGACCACGCCGTCGCTGACCACCGAGATGGACTGCATGGTGCCGCGGTCGGTCCCGCCGGCCGCGACGACCGGGTCGAAGTCGTTCAGCTTGAGCACACCGTCGACGCTGACGTCGAACTTGCGGGCGCCCGGCTTGCTCGTGCCGGACCAGCGGTTGCCCATGTAGATCCGGACGTCGACCCGGGTGCCGGCCGCGACCGGGATGTCCCACTGCATGTCCGGCGCGGTCGCCTCGTCCCACCGCTCCGTGTTGAACAGCGTGGCCGGCGTGCTCGCCGGCACGGTGGCGTCGAACGTCGCGTTCGTGGCGTAGCTGGTGACCTGGTTGCCCGTGTTGTGGTACGGGCTGGGCTCGGTGGCGCTGTCGGCGGCCCAGTCCGGCCCGCCGTCGGTGGCCGGGATGGCCGGACCACCGGCGTTGACCCGGTAGAGCACCTCGGTCTGCGCCGCGCGGCCGGCCTGGTAGACGTTGCCCGGCAGACCCTTCGTGCTGGTCGAGTGCGGGGCGTTGCCACCGTCCAGCGGGAAGAAGGCGAGCCGCTTGCGCTGGTAGTCGAAGTTGCCGATGTACTCCTGGTCGCTGCCCATCCAGAGGCCCTCCGGGGTCACCAGCATCTCGGTGACGCCGTAGCCGCGCGGGTGGCGGCCCGGGTTCCAGGACAGCGGCAGGCCGCTCACCGGGTCGAGCGCCGCGATACTGGCCCGCGGCACCGCGCCCGGTCCGGCCTTGTCGCGGGCGAGCGGGTTGTTCGACCAGCGGAAGTGACCGCCGACGTAGATGGCCTTCTCGCTGATGCCGACGGAGAGGAACGTGTCGCCGCCGGAGAAGTTCGTCCAGGTCGGCTTCTGGCCGTCGCCGGTGGCGTCGGTCTCCCAGCGGGCCGCGGAGTCGCAGAGCGTGCCGGGGTACGACGCGCCGGTGGTGACCACCACGAAGTACTTGCTGTCCGGCGAGAACTGGATGTCGCGCACCCACGAGTCGAACGCGGCGTACTTGCAGGCCGCGGAGTAGCCGTCGGTGTTCCAGTCGGCGATCGTGGCCGAGCTCGCGCCCAGGTTGATCCGCACGATCTGGTCGTGCACCACGTCGTCGGCCTTCTTGAAGTTGCCGATCACGACGAGGTGCTTGCCGTCCGGCGAGACGGTGAACTTCTCCACGCCGACACCGGCCGAGGCCCCGTTGTTGGTCGGGGTCCAGTTGTGGTGCTCGGTGAGCGACACGGTGAGGTAGTCGTCCACCGCGCCGGTGGTCGGGTTCAGCGAGGCCAGCCCGTTGCGGTTGGTCGTCGCGGTGACAGTGGTGAAGATGCCGCCGACCAGCAGGTGGCCGTCGACGAGCGCGATGTCGTTCACGGTGCCGTTGAACGCCGGGCCCTTGAACCCGTCGACGGGGGTGCCGTCCGCGACGTTCAGCAGCGCCAGCTTGCGGAAGTTCTTGTCGCCGACCTTGTTGAACTTGCCGGCGACGTAGACCGTGCCCGGGGTCGGGCCGGCGATGATCGCGGTGACGTCACCGTCGAGCACCGGCGCGAACGCGTTGTCGATCTTGCCGGTCGCCTTGTCGAAGGCGAGCAGTCCGCGGCGGTCGACCGGGGTGGGTGAGGAACCCCGGTTCTGCGCGTTGGTGAACGAGCCGCCGACGATCACCTTGCTGCCGGCGTCGTGGATGGCCACGACGTTGCCGTCGTTGATGTTCGGCGTCTTGTCCGAGGGCACCTCGCCGACCATCGTGCTGTGGTCGGGCGCGGGGGCCGTGGCCGGCGCGGCGAGCGCCGGCACCGGTGTGAACAAGGTGGCGATGCCGAGCACGGCAGCGCCGAAGGCGGACACCGAGCGGTGTCTCAGGATCGAGGAAGCCACAGGCTACTCCGGGGGGAAAACGTCGGAGGCGCTGCGATCGTGGTCGGTGCCGACATGAGGCGGGGCGTCACTCGACCGACCGCAGACGTGAGAGCAATACCTTCTCGCATTCGGCCGTCGCCCGTCCACCCGGGTTCGGCCTTTTTGGCCGAGGAAACGCCCCGGGTCACACGAAAAGACGAGCGACGATCACCTGGTGGATACGGAGGGTGGTGCTCAGGGAACACTCAGGTCCGGCATCGGCGGCTGGAAGTACGGATCGGTCGCCATCTCCCGGAAGACCTGCTCGCTCTCCGGGTCGTTGCCGAACGTGCTGTCGTAGATGGGCTTCGCCGTCTGCCGGGCGGCGAAGTAGACGGCCGCCTTGATCTGCGGGTGCTTCTTCAGGTACGGCCCGACCTCGCGCATCCAGTCGGCCCGCTGCCCCGGCCGCCCGTCCTGGGTCAGGCCGTACTCGCCGATGATGACCGGCCGCGGATGCTTCTTGGCGAACGCCATGAAGTGGTCCATCCGGTTGGAGAAGCTGTTCCACTCCGGGCTGGGGTAGACGTCGGCGCAGAGCCAGTCGACCTGGTCGTCGCCGGGATAGTAGGCGGCGGCCCGCCGCTCCGGCTCGGCGAACCCGTCGGCGTGCGGGCACCACACCCAGCCCGCGTTGGTGACGCCCATCTCGGTGAAGATGCCGCGGACGTGCTTCCACGCGGCGACGTAGTCCTCCGGCGAGTGCATGCTCGCGGCCAGGTTGGGCCGGTCCATCTCCCACCGGTAGCGCAGCAGCACCGGGACGCCGAACTCCTTGACGTCCTTCGCGCGCTCCCGGATCAGCGAGTCGTAGACGCCGCTGACGGTGGACCGGGTGTCGGTGCCCTGCCACGAGATCATCTGGAGCTTGCCCTGCGCCTGGAACGCCCGCTCGGTGGCGCCCGGGAACGGCTCGTTCCACTCGTGGAACATGTGCGCGATGGCGAGCTGGCCGCCGGCCGCCCGGTTGAAGTCGTCGAACGCCTTCGCCCGCCCGCTGGCGTTGTGGAACTGCGGCTTGACCCAGGTGCCGAGCCAGGCCCCCTTCTCGGGCGGCTCCGGCCCGCGTCCGGTGGTGCGGACCGGAGCGGTCCGCGGTGTCACAGTCGGCGGAGGCGGCGCGGACGCCGTGCTCGTCTCGTCGGACCGCTCGGAGCCGATGTCACAGGCCGCCACCGCCGGTGCCAGCAAGGCCAGGCCCAGCACGGCAGCCATCGTCAGTCGTAACCGTCGTACCACCGCAACCTCTCCCCAGGACGGTCGCCGGCCACGGTATGGGGGCCCTGACGAATCCGCGTGGGCGGAGAGGCACGCCGGGCCTGGCGGGCGACCCCTGGCACTCTACCTGTGACGCGCCGCTCAGGCGGGGTAGCCGAGTCGCGTCAGCAGCGGCCCGGCCTGAGCCATCACGTCGGCCAGATCCTTTTCGGTCAGTCGCTGCCGCCAGCGCCCCACCGAACCCGGCCGCGCCTTGGCGAAGCGGGCGTGCAGCGCCTCCCGCCCGGCCGGGTCACGGACCTCCAGGAAGTCGGCCACCACGTCGGCCGCCTCGGCCGGGCGGGTGACGACGTCCTCGTAGCGCAGGTGCCGCACCCGCTCCGCGGGCAGCTCGGCGAGCTGGGTGAGCGCGCTGCTGGTGAACCGCCGCCACATCCAGGCCGACCGGCCCAGGTCGGAGACCTGCGTGAACTCGTCGCGCCGCTCCGGCTCCACCCAGAACCGGGGCGCGGCGCCCCACGGCGTACCGCCCCGGCCACTGCGGCCGCTGCCCGTCGACGCCGCGTTCAGCCAGGGCTGCTCGGCGTGCGACACCGCCACGTCCCGCCCGTCCCGGTAGACGTGCAGGAAGACCGCGTCCGGGAAGACCTCGGTCAGGAACGGCACGATGAAGCAGTTCTCCGGGTCCTTCTCGGCGAAACGCAGGCCGCCGTGCCCGGACGCGGCGAGCAGCGCCCCGTAGTAGCCCCGGAAGTAGCGGGCGGCCCGCTGCGGCGTCCAGCTTCCCTCGTAGACACAGCGGGCGACGGCCTTGGTCAGGCGCGGTTCGAAGTGGTACGACACGTCCGGCAGCGCGCCGACGCAACTGCCGAGGAACGTGGTGCCGGAGCGCGGGGCGCCGAGGATGAAGATCGGCCGCTCCACCTTCAGGGTGAGCCGGCGGCTGCCCCCCTCCACCGGCCGTTCCAGCTCGCGGCGTTCCTTGCGGTCCGCGAGCAGGCCGACTGCGGCGAGCTTCGCGGCCTTCACGGTGGACAGGCCGGAGTGCGGGGCGAGGGGGGAGTCGCTTGTCATCGAAGGTCCCATCGGTGCGCAGGATCGGTCAGGACTGGGCGGCCGGGTCCGCCCCGGCCCGGTTGCGGCCGCGGCGCAGGGCGCGCAGCGCGTCGAGGTGCAGGGTGCGCCGCCAGCGCCAGACACCCGCCGCGTACGCGGCCAGCCCGGCGGCGGTCACCAGCGCGAGCACCAGCGGACCGGCGCCGAGCAGGGTCGCCGCGCCGAGCGGCAGGCCCAGCGCGACCACCGCCAGCGCCATCGCGGCCCGGGTGCCGGCGCCGAACGGGTGCAGCCGCATCGACCACCAGAGCTGGGTCAGCGGCACCAGGTTGGTGACCAGGATGGAGACGGTCCAGGCCAGGGCCGCGCCGAGGATGCCGTAGCGCGGGATGAGCACCAGGTTGCCGACCACGTTGAGCACGGTGCCGGTCATCGCGTTGTAGAACGTCCACGCGGTGCGCCCGGCCATGTTGAGCACCATGTCGACCATGCCGCAGCCGGTGGCCAGCAGCATGGTCAGCGCCAGCAGCACCACGACCCGGCGGCCGTCGCCGTACCCGGATCCGAACAGCGCCAGCATCGGCGTGGCGAACGCCGCGAAGATCAGGTACGCGGGCCAGGAGAGCAGCACGAGCCAGCCGGTGGCGGCCTGGTAGAGCTGGCCCGCCTCGGCCCGGTCGTCGCGGGCGAACGCGGCGGCCAGCCGGTGCTGCACCGAGCTGGACAGCGCGACGCTGGAGAGCTGACCCAGCGCCAGGAACCGGGTCGCGGCCGTGTAGATCGCCGCGTCCGCCGGCCCGCGCAACGCGCTGAGCAGCACGATGTCCAGCCGCTGCACCACGATCGCGGCCAGGCTGCTGACCGCGCGCGGCCCGGTGAACCGCCAGAACGGCCCGGCCAGCTCGCGCGCCGGCACCGGCCGGGTCACCTGCCGCCCGGCCCGGCCGACGAGCCGGCTCAGCCAGAACAGCGCGACCACCGCGGCGATCAGGTACGGCACCACCCAGGCCAGCGGCAACGCGACGGTGGCGGACAGCCCGAGCCAGGCGGCGACCGCAACGGCCAGGAACTGCACGAGCGTGCGGCCGAGCCGCTCCACTGTCAGCAGCGGGCGCATCTGGCCGAAGCCCCGGCAGGCGGCGAGCGCGTAGTCGTTGAGCGCGGCCAGCGGCACGAACGCCAGCAGGATGCGCAGCGCGGTGACCGCCTCCGGCCCGGCCTCCGGCATGGTGGCCCGGGCCAGCGCCGGTGCGGCCAGCCAGCCGGCCAGCCCGAGCAGCGTGCCGACCACCAGCACCGGCAGCAACCCGACCAGGATCGTGCCCCGGATCTGGTCGCGGCGGTCGAGCGTGCGCTGACGGCTGACGAAGTAGACGGTGCCGACGTCGGTGCCGAGCCGCGCCGCCGACGCGGCGATCATGAACGCGCTGGTGGCCGCGAAGAACATGCCCGCCTCGCGGACCGACCAGCCCCGGGCGATGACGATGTTCAGGCCGAAGCCGGCCACCGCGGCCAGCCCGACCCCGACCAGGTTGGCGAAGCCCTGCCGGGCCGCGCCGCCCAGCCCCGCGCCCGGCCCGGGAGGCGGTGCGGTTAGCGTCGGGGTGCCGCCGGCGTCCGCCCGGGTCACCGCCGCCACGACGGCACGCGTCCCCACCACGCCGCCAGCCGCTCGTCGTACGGGGCGAAGTGGTCCTCCAGCCGGGTGCGCAGCTCCGCCGACATGGGCGAACGGGAGCGCGAGTTGTGCTTGCCGAAGGCGATGTCCGCCCAGCGGGGCAGCCCGAGGAAGTCGCAGACCGCGTCGAAGGAGGGACGCGGGTCGGCGAAGAAGTCGTCGCTGTCGATGACGTGCATGCGGTCCCGGCCGACGAGCGCCTCCAGGCGCTCCAGCTGCTCGATGTAGCGGCCCCGGGCCAGGTACGCGTTGTGCTGGAGGTGCTCACTGGCGTACGACGCGGAGCTGATCATCCGCTCCCGCTCGCCCGCCGTCCGGGACTCCTCCAGCGCGAGCGCGCGCTCGAAGTCCGTCTCGGTCTCGTAGCCGCGGGCCAGCTCGTGCGAGTGCGCGGAGTAGGCCCGCTCCACCGGGTCGCGCAGCAGCACCAGCAGCTTCACCGAGGGCAGGTCACGGGCGATGCGCTGCCCGGCCAGCGGGTGGAACATGTAGTACGGGCTGGACTCGCCGGTGATGCCGCGTACCCCGATCTGGGCCTTCACCGCCTCGGCCTTGCCGGTGGTGGGGAAGTGCCCGAGGTACCAGCTCATTCCCCGGTGGTAGTCCATGTCGAAGTAGTGCACGCCCTTGTGGTACGCGGGCGGCAGCACACCGGGATGCTGCGAGAGCGTCTTGAACAGCGAGGTGGTGCCGCAGCGCTGCGCCCCCACGATCAGGAATCCCGGCACCATCCGCGAACCGGCGGTCAAGCGGCCGACCGTCCGGCTCACCGACTTCACCGCGCGGAGCGCCTGCTCCTTGGCCAGCGTCACGTCCCCACTCCTCACTCTCACCCGGCCCGGCGGGCCAGGTGTTCCTCGACGGCGGGCAGCAGCCAGGTGTCGACGTGCCCCAGTCGCGCACCCGCCTCCGCCTGCCGGTCCCGCAGGTAGCGCGCCGCCAGCTCCACCAGGTAGAGCACGGCGACCAGATCGGCGCCCCCGCCGGTCTGGTCGAACGGCGCCAGGGTGGCTCCGGCGCCGGCGATCAGTGCCCGGGCCGCCTCGACCGGTTCCACCCCGTCGTGGCTCATCGCGCTCTGCACCGCCAGGTGCAGCGCGTCGTACCCGGCCGGCACGTCCGCCTCGAACCGCTCCCAGTCCCAGACCAGCACCCGGCCGTCGGCGAGCACCGCGCTGTTGCCGCCGTTCCAGTCCCCGTGCCAGGCGCCGAAGGCGACCACCGGGTCGGCGTCCGCGACGGACTTCAGCGCCGCGCGCAGCCGCCCGGCCTCCGGCCGGGGCCCGAGCGCGTCCACCGCGGCGGTGAGCCGCGTCGCGTGCCCGCTGCCCGCCCACGACTGCCGGCGTACGCCGAGACAGCCGGCGACCGCCACCATGGCCGCGCGCTCGGCCGCCTGGGCCGCGGCCGGGGTGGCCCGGGGCAGCCGCACCGGCAGCGCCTCCTGCACCAGCAGCGCGTGGCCGTGCCAGTCGCCGTGATGGCGGACCCCGGCCAGGACCACCGGGCCGAGCGGCACCTCGGCGAGGCGGCGCAGCGCGTCCGCCTCCGCGTGCACCAGCGCGCGGGTCAGCGGGTCGACGCCGAGCTTGGCGTACCCGAGGGCGCGGCCGTCCGGCGCGAGCAGTTGCAGCACCGGCTTGCGGTTCGCCCGGGCCGGCCCGATGTGCAGGCTCACCAGCGCCGGCTCACCGAGCACCTCGGTCAGGTACGCGTCCAGCCCGCCGCCGTCGGCCACCAGCCGGTCGCGGAACACCAGCGGGCCCAGCCCGAGCCGGAACGCGGTGGACAGCCCCTGCCGGACCAGCTTGGCCTTGCGGCCGACCGCCTCGGTGGAGTGCCGGACCGCGCTCGCCGCCGCCCGGCCGGAGCCGGTCGGCACGAGCAGCCGGGGGCGGGACGCCGAGGGCACCACCACCCAGCCGGCGCCGCCGCGCCGCAGGCTGGGCTCGGCAGGCTCGGGCCAGATCAGCCCGGCCAGTTCACCGAGGTACGCGGCGCGGCCGTCGCCGTCCGGGGGTACGCGGAACACCATCAGTGGTCACCGGTCTTTTCCAGTCGGGCCCGGAGCCCGGCGATCGTGCCCTCGGGTGGCGCCGGCCCGAGCGACCGGCGGATCCGGTCGTTGCGGGCCAGCAGGGCGACCGTGATCAGGGCGTAGGCGAGTGTCGCTTCCATCGCACCGTAGGTGAACTGGAAGAACAGCATGAGGATGAGCACGAGCGTGCCGGCGATCCCGATCGCGCTGTGGTCGCGCCGGTAGCGCCAGATGCAGTAGACGAAGAACGCGTTGTAGCAGATGGCGCCGACCCAGCCCTGCCCGACGAGCAGCGCCCAGACCTGGCCGTTGCTGCCCAGTTCCCGGTTGCCGCACTGCTTGCAGTCCTCGGACTTGCCGATGGCGATGGACCGGTTGCTGCCGATCAGCGCCCGGTTGCCGCCGTACCCGAGGATCGGCGAGTGGTTGGCCGCGGCGACCGCGCCCTGGGACAGCGTGGTCCGGATGTCGTCGCTGTGCCCGTTCTGGAGGCGTTCGTCGAAGGTGCGGCCGAGCGGTGTGGCGACGATCAGCACCCCGATCAGCCCGACCGCGAGGGCGAGCCCGCCGAGCACCACCATCCGGCCGCGCAGCGCGAGCCGCAGCGCGACGTATGCGGCCGCGATGCCGAGACCGATCCAGAGGCCGCGGTTCAACGAGTAGACGATCGGGAAGATCGCCGCCAGGGCGATGGCCACGCCGGCGGTACGGCGCAGCGGCTTGCCCAGCACGACCCAGCCGACGATCAGCCAGACCAGCAGGATCGCGGTGTTCTGGCCCCACGAGTTCGTGTAGGTGAACGGCGCGGACGGGCGGGGCGAACTGGCCTCCCCCTCGATCACCTGCTGCACCTGGGCGAACTTGATCTCCATGAGGGAGGTGACGTACGGGTGACCGGCGATCGACTGGGGCAGGACGAAGCGCAGCGGCGCCACGAACTTGAGGTCCGGGAAGAGCGAGCCGATCCAGCCGCCGAGGACCACGACCACGCCCATGAACCCGAACAGCCGGACCATCCGGCGCTGGGACAGCTCGCGGTCGCGGAGGTTGTAGACGTAGAGCATCGTCACGGTCATCGCGAGGTAGTTGGCGAGCCGGATGCCCCAGCCGATGTACTTGCCGCTGCCGCCCGGCGGCAGCGTGTTCGGCGCGGTGAGGTCGAGGGTGAGCACGGACAGGAACACCCAGAGCAGCAGGACCATCCAGATCCCGAAGCCGGGCGGCACCCGCACCGGGCCGCGCTTGCGCATCTGCCAGATCATCGGCACCGCGAAGATGACGAAGACGAAGCTCGACACCCCGAGCACCCACCACAGCGGGTACAGCAGGAAGACCCCGATCAGCGGCCATGCCGTCGGCAGCCGCCACGACCAGCCCTCCGGCCGTACCGTCACCGGCCGGAGACGGTTCCCGTCCGGCGGCGACACCGCCCCGACCGGGACCGTCCCGCGCGCGGTGCGGGGCGGGGTGGCGGTGCTCATTTCACGGAGACCTTGGCGGTGGTCGGGGCGTAGATCACCCAGGCGTTGCCGGGCTGGGGATGCAGGAGGTCGCCGCCGGTGTCGGCGAGCGTGCAGACCATGCCCAGGCCGGGCTTGCGCCACCGGCCCTTCGCGCTGTTCGGCCCGGACACCGCGACGACCGCGCCCTCGCCGAAGACGTTCGCCGACGGCAGTGAGCGCGGGGACGGCTTGCGCACGTCCAGCGTGCGGTATTCCATCGTCAGCACGATGACGGAGGCGGCGGTCACGGTGACCTTGCCGACCTTGCCGGCCCAGAGGGACTTCGCCTGGTCGTACCGCCAGACCATCGGCGGCCCGCCGGCCACTGTGACGGAGAGTTCGGTGGCGGGGGTGAGGTCGCGGGCGGCGAGCGCGTCGCCCTCGCCGGCGTGGTCGATCGGCGGGGAGGGCGGCTGCCCGCCCTTCGGGGCGGCCTTGAGCAGCGCGGCGGTCGAGGTGTAGTCGCCGGAGAAGACCTTGCCGCCGTCGTCCGGCGTGACGCCGTCGAGGTCGGAGTTCTCGAACTGGGACAGGAAGCCGGTGGGGCCGCCGGCGTAGCCGACGAACGGGCGCAGCACCGCGAGCGACCGGATGTCGACCGGCCGGATCTCGGTGACCGGGCCGATCTTGGCGGAGTCCTTGGAGTGGAACACCGCGGTCAGGTGCAGCGTGTCGGACTCGGCGAACTCGGCGTAGACCAGGTCGGCGGCGTCCAGGCCGGCCGGGGTGGTCGCGGGGCTCACCCGCAGCGGCACCGCGACCGCCTGGCGGGTGGCCGCCGCCGGGGTGCCGATCGGCGCGCCGGTCAGCGGGCCGGTGGGCAGGTTCTGCGTCGGGGCCGCCGAGGACGGCGAGGCGGTGACGTCGCCCGGGTCCGCCACCTGGATCTTTCCGGGCTTGGGCTCGGGTTCGCTGCATCCCGTACCGACGCCGAGGACGACGGCGGGAGCGAGCGCGGCACGGAGCATCTGCCGGCGGTTCACCCCAGGTCCTCGCCGGAGTCGAGGGCGTAGCTGCGGCCGTCGCCGTCACCGCGGGAGCGATACGTGCCGCCGGTGCCGTTGAGCGGCGCCGGCTTGCCCGGCATGCTCTGGTTGCCCGGGTTCGGCGGCGGGGTGGCCTTGCCCGGTGCCGGCTTCGCCGGGGCGGGGCGGGACGACTGCATGCGCGGCAGCACCATCGTCGACTCGGCGGACGGGCCGGGGCTCGGCCGGGGCTTGGGTCGGTTGGCCGGAGCCACCGGTGCGCTCGACCCGCCCGAGTTGCCCGAACCGCCCGACGCCGCCGGGCGGCTGGCGCCACCGGCCGGGACGGGCAGGCGCGGGGCCAGCACGGCACCGATCACCGGCGCGTTCACCTGCTCGAACTGCTGCAGGGCGGCGGTGATCTCGCCGCTGCGGGTCTTTCCCGCCTCGGCCACCATGATCACCGCGTCGACGTACCGGCCCAGGGCCTGGGCCTCCACGGCGAACGTGGGCTGTGCGGTCTCGATGATCACGTGGTCGAAGCGCGCGGACAGCTCGTGCATGATCTCCAGCAGACCGGCGACCGGCAGCTCGACCTCCGCGTCCAGGTCGCCCGGCACCAGCACGCGGAGCTGGCCCAGCCCCGGCACCGGCGCGAGCGCCTTGAGCGGGGGCACGTCGCGGCGGAGCACCGAGGCGAGGCTGTGCCGCCCCTCGGCCACACCGGTGATGGCGCCCAGCGCCGAGTCGGGCTTGGTGGTGATCAGCGCGACCTGCTGGCCGGTACGGGCGTACGCGGCGGCGAGGTTGGCGGCGACGAACCCGGCCGCGGTGCCGGCCGACGCGTCACAGAGCAGCAACTGGCGACCGCGCCCGCCCTGCGCCGGTTCGGGCACGGCGGACAGCAGCACGTTGCGCAGCCGGCCCAGTTCGCGGGAGACCCGGTGCGTGGCCGGCAGGACGGCGAGCGAGGGCGCACGCACCGGCAGTTCCAGCAGCAGCGGCAGGCCGACCCGGTCGGAGATGTCGCGGCCGCGCCGGATCCGGGTGTCGAGCCGGTCCAGCACCAGCGCCAGCACGATGCCGAGCAGCAGGCCCGCGCCGATGCCGCTGGCGAGGTTGAGCGTGCGGTTCGGCGAGCTGGGCGACTCCGGCAGACGGGCGTCGGAGATGATCTCGCCGGGGTCGGAGCCGGCCGAGACCAGCGGGCTGAGCCGGTTGTTCAGGCCGGTGATCTGGCTGGTGAGCAGGCTCCGTTCGGCCTCGGCCCGCTCCCGCTCGGGCGAGTTCGACGGCGCCGCCGCGATCCGCCCGGCGACCGCGCTGAGCTGCTTCTGCAGCTCGGCGATCTGCTGCTTGAGCGCGTTGGTCTCGTTCTCCAGCGCCTTCTGCGCGGTGGCCTTGCGCAGGTCCAGGTACGCCTGGGCGAACGCGTGCGAGCCCGACTGGGCGCCCTCGGGGCTGTTCGCCTCGTACGCCACCTGGAGGATCTGGCTGTTCGGCGGCACCTTGACGGTCACCGACTTGACGAGCTGGTCGGCGCCGGTGTCGACCTTCATCAGCGCCTTGGCCCGCTCGGCCACCACCAGGGAGCGGACCACCTGGGCCTCGGTGTCGAGGTTGACCTTGGCGTTGGGGTTGTTCTCCGCGCCCGTGCCGAGCGGGCGCACCAGCAGCGAGGTGGTCGAGGTGTAGCGCGCCTCCTGGATCTGGTTCAGCGCGAGCCCACCGCCCAGGCCGAGGGCCGCGGCGAGCAGCAGGATCCACCAGCGGCGGCGCAGCCAGCCCAGGTATGCCATCAGGGCAAGACCGTCGGCGTCGCTCTCGGCCAAATGGGGTGAGGGCATCAGATTCTGTCGCTCCCTTTCGACCGAGCCGGGCAGTCCACGGCACAGCTGGACCTGACCGTGGCCTTGAGTGTCCCCGATCCGAACGACGAGGGAAAGTCTGCTCACGTTCCGGTAAGCCTGCCCGGGTGTGGGCAGCCCGCGTAGAAATGGCCGATCGGCGCTGACCATTCGGCGGGTTTCCCGGTGTTGGGCCTGACCTGCCCCCGGATAAGCCGACGTCGCCGGCGGCTCTCGTGCGGAGCGGTGACGGAATCCTGACACATCTCACTTTCTCCCGGTGTCCCGGCCCGGCAGCCGGGGCGCACCGGGCTGACCTGGACGGTGACCGGCCGGTGCACATCCCAGTGGCGGGAATCGAGAGGTGAGCCGACCGGCGAGCCAGGATCCGTCCAATGGCCCCTTCAGTTGCCCATGGGCGCGCCAGTAGGTTGTCAGGACGCGTCCGAGGGGCATTCACAAAAATCCGGACGCGTCATCCGCGTACGGGAGGACTTTTGTGGTGAGCGGGTCAACCGAGGACTCGGGGCAGGTCCTGCTGGTGGGTTCCAGTGGCGGGCACCTGGCCCAGCTCCTGGCCCTGGAACCGTGGTACCGGGACCGGCGCCGCGCATGGGTAACCTTCGACACCCCGGACGCGCGCTCGCTGCTCGCCGGTGAGGACGTGGTCTGGGCGCACCACCCCACCACACGCAACGTCAAGAACCTGGTACGCAACGCGTTCCTCGCGCTGAAGGTGATCCGCCGGCGCCAGGTCGACGCCGTGGTCACCACCGGCGCCGGGGTCGCCCTGCCGTTCGTGGTGGCGGCCCGGATGCGCAAGATCCCGACGGTCTACATCGAGGTGTACGACCGGATCGACAGCGCGACGCTCACCGCCCGGCTCTGCCGTCCCTTCCTCTCCGCGATGCTCGTGCAGTGGGACGAGCAGCGCCGGATGTACCCGGAGGCCACCGTCGTGGGGAATCTGCTCTGATGGCGCACATTCCGCAGCAGCGGGACCGGCGTTCCGCGGCACCGTACGTGCTGGTCGTGGTCGGCACCGACGTGCACCGCTTCGACCGGCTGGTCGGCTGGCTGGAGCGCTGGCACGCGACCCGTCCCGAGGTCCGGCTGGTCCTCCAGTACGGCCACAGCCGCACCCCGGCCCTGCCCGGGGCCACCCCGTTCCTCGGCCACGAGGAACTCCAGCGGGCGATGGCGGAGTCGACGCTCGTGGTCAGCCACGGCGGCCCGGCCACCATCACCGAGGCCCGGCGCAACGGCCACCTGCCGATCGTGGTGCCCCGCGACCCGTCGCACGACGAGCACGTCGACAACCACCAGCAGCTGTTCTCCCGCCGTCTGGGCGCGGCCGGCATGGTGCGGCTGTGCGAGTCCGAGGCCGAGCTGCTCGCCGCGCTGGACGAAGGGCTGGCCGACCCGAGCCGGTTCGTCCTGGCCGCCGACCCGGGCCGCCCGGACCCCCGCGCCGAGGCGGTCGCCCGCGTCGGCGCGGTGATCGACGAGCTGGTGGCCCGCCGGGTACGGCAACGAGCCGTCGGGCGTCGCGGATGAGCGCCCCCGATCCGGCGCCGCCGCGGGTCCTCTTCGTCGGCGGCCTCGGCCGCAGCGGTTCCACGCTGCTGGAACTGCTGCTGGCGCAGAGCGCCGACGTGTGTGCCGTCGGTGAGGTGGTGCACCTGTGGGAGCGGGCGCTCGGCGCCGACGAGCGCTGCGGCTGCGGTGAGCGGTTCACCGCCTGCCCGTTCTGGCGGCAGGTCGGCGACCAGGCGTTCGGCGGCTGGGCCGCTGTGGACCGGGACGACGTGCTGGCGCTCAAGGACCGGGTCGACCGGACCCGGCACATCCCCCGGCTCGCGAAGGACGCGCTCCCGCCGGACCAGTTGGCCGACGTACGCCGCTACGCCGACCTGTACACCCGGATCTACCGGGCCGCGCTGTCGGTGACCGGCGCCCGGGTGGTGGTGGACTCCAGCAAGCACGCCTCGCTCGCCTTCGCGCTGCGCTGGGCAGAAGGGCTGGACCTGCGGGTGCTGCACCTGGTCCGGGACAGCCGGGCGGTGGCGTACTCGTGGGGCAAGCAGGTGCGCCGCCCCGAGGTGGTCGACGGCGAGGACTTCATGCCGACCTTCTCGCCGTTCGAGGTGAGCAAGCTGTGGACCGCGCAGAACGCCGCGTTCCACCTGCTCGCCTCCCGGGCGAAGGTGCTGCGGCTGCGGTACGAGGACTTCACCGCCGACCCGGCCGGGACGGTACGCCGGGTGCGGGACTTCGCCGGCCTGCCGGACGACCCGGCCGCGCTGCGCATCCTGTCCGGAACCGACGAGACGGGCGCGGCGCCCGAGCCGGCCGCGCCGTTCCGGGCGCACAGCGTCGCCGGCAACCCGCTGCGGTTCAGCGGCGGGCCGTTGACGGTGCGCCGGGACGAGGCGTGGCGGGACCGCCTGCCGCGCCGCAGCCGTGCCGTGGTCAGCCTGGCCACGCTTCCCCTGCGGGTCCGCTACGGCTATCTGGGCCAGCGGGGATCCGACGAGTCCGTGGAGAGAGCATGAGTGGGCCGAGCATCTCGGTCGTCGTACCGACGCGGGACCGTCCGGAGCTGCTGCGTGCGGCGCTCGACGCGATCCTCAGCCAGGCGCACCCGGGCCTGATCGAGGCGATCGTGGTCTACGACCAGTCCGAACCGGACCGGTCCCTGGAGACCGACCGGGGTGACCGCCGGATCCGGGTGATCACGAATACCCGTACCGCCGGGCTGGCCGGCGCGCGCAACACCGGCATCGAGGCGGCCACCGGCGACTGGGTGGCGTTCTGCGACGACGACGACGAGTGGCTGCCCGGCAAGCTGGCCGCCCAGTTCGGGGCGCTCGACGCGCACCCGGACGGCGCGCTGGTGAGCTGCGGCATCCGGGTCAGCTACGACGACCGTACGGTGGACCGTTCGCTGGACCGCGCCCGGATCTCGCTGGAGGCGCTGCTGCGCGACCGGCTCACCGAGCTGCACCCGTCCACGTTCCTGATCCGCCGAGCCGCGCTGCTCGACGCGATCGGGCTGGTGGACGAGCAGATCCCGGGCAGCTACGCGGAGGACTACGAGTTCCTGCTCCGCGCCGCCCGCTACGCCCCGCTGGTGAACGTGGAGAGCCCGTACGTGCTGGTCCGCTGGCACAAGCGGTCCTACTTCGCGCAGCGCTGGGAGACCATCTCGACTGCGTTGCAGTGGCTGCTGCGCCGCTACCCGGAGTTCGCCACGGTGCCGCACGGCGAGGCGCGGGTGGCCGGGCAGATCGCCTTCGCGCAGGCGGCCATGGGCAACCGCCGCGACGCGGTCCGCTGGGCCCGGCGCACGCTGGCCCGCAACCCGAAGGAACCGCGCGCCTACCTGGCGCTGGCGGTGGCGAGCCGGGCGGTGCAGGCCGACCGGGTGCTGCGCACGCTGCACAAGCGCGGCCGGGGCATCTGAGCCGTACGCGAAGCGGGCGGGCGACCGAGGTCGCCCGCCCGTTTCCGTTCCGTCGCCGGGGTCAGGCCGTGCAGAAGGACTTCCACGCCTGGATGCTCGGCTGGTCGAGCAGCCGGAAGTCGCCCTGGCTGACCGTCTGGTTGTAGTACGCCACGAACTCCGGCCGCTGGCCGTTGAGGAAGCCGGTCATCGACCGGATCCAGGCCGCCCGGCCGGTGCCCGAGTCACCCGGGACCAGGTCGCTGCCGGTCTCCGCGACGCCCCAAGGCTTGCCGAGCGCCTTGGACTTGCTGATCATCGCGCCGTAGATCTCCTGCGGCGGGGCGTACCGCTTCCACTTGGCGCCCCAGTTGTAGCAGTCCCAGCCGAGCGCCTCGATCACGTCGCCGCCGGGGTAGAAGGCGTCGAAGCTGCGCCCGGACTTCGGGTCGAGCGTCCAGCACATCAGGATCAGCGTGTTGATCAGCTTGGGGTTGCCGGTCCGGTCGGCCAGGCCGGCGATCCGCTTCCACGCCGTCCGGTACGCCGCCGTGCTGAACGCACCGCGCTCGACGTCGTCCTCCGGCTCGTGGAAGTACGACCAGTAGACGTTGTGCTCGCGCGGGATCGAGGCGAACCAGGAGGTCAGGCGGGAGTCGAACTTGCCGGTGTTGACCTCCTGCGGCGACGCCTTGAACGACACCACCACGGTCCGGTCCACCACGTCGGCCCGGCTGCCGGACCAGGCCGGCGGCAGGCCGGGGAAGAAGATCCGGGCCATCCGCAGCTTGCCGAAGGTCCGGTCGGACCGGGCCAGCGCCTGGCCGAACGTCTCCCCGTTCTGCACGCCGATCGAGGCGCCGGGCAGCGTCAGCCGCGTACCGGTGAAGCCCGGTCCGGCGGCCGCGGAGGCCGACGGACGCGCCGAGGGCTTGCCGCCGAGGCCCTGGTCGGCGCCCGGGGACGCCGGGCCGGAGGTGGCCGGCGTGCCCGGGCCCATCGAGGTCGCGGGCCCGACCGAGCCCGGGGTCCCGCCCGCCTGCCGGTCCGTCGAGTCGGGTCGCAGCGCGGCCACCGCGACCCCGCTGCCGGTCACCGCCACGGCCACGGCCGCGGCGATGGCGACGCGCCAGCGCCGCCATGAACCGCCGGACGACGGCGCGGGTACCGGGGCGAGCGGCGGCGCGGGCGGCCGGCCCGGCCCATCGGCGGCCGGTCCGTGTGACACGTCCGCCGGGGGCGGTCCGGTCAGGGTGGCGGTCGCCGTGGTGCCCGCACCCCAGCCCGCCTCGCCCGACGGTCCGGCCCCGCCGGGCCCGTCGTGCGGCGTCCAGCCGGTGCGGCCGTCCGTCGCCGGGCCGGCCTGCGTGGCCCAGTCGTCGTGCGGCTCACCCTGCGGCGGCCAGGCGGCGTCGCCGTGGCCTGCCGGCCCGTGCTGCGGCGACCAGCCGTTCGTCGTGCCGGGCGCGGCGTCCCAGCCGGCCCGGTCGTGCCCCGGCCCGTCGTGGCGACCGGCGTCGTGCCGGTCGTGCTCGGGCCAGGGCAGGTCACCCCCCGGTCCGGCCGGTGGTGGCGGCGTGCTCTCGGCCTCCGGCCAGGGCAGCGAAGGGCCGCCCACCTGGCGCGGAATGTCCTGACCCGGCCACAGGCCGGTCGGCTGCCCGAAGGCATTGTGCGACTCTCGGTCGGCCGGCATGACCCTCCCTGGCTGTCGGCGGCCCGTGGTCGGGGCTCAGATCGTCACGCATTCCCGCCTGACGATAACCCTCATCCACCTGGCCGTACGTACCGTGACACTCAGCCGAACGCCCCACCCTGGTTGTCGGTGACGGTCGAAGCGGGCATCTCGACCCCGGTCCGGGCGATCGCGTCGAGCAACTGGTCGGCCAGTTCGGGCCGGCAGACCAGCAGATCCGGCAGGCGCGGGTCGGCGCGGTTGTAGCGCAGCGGCGAACCGTCGATCCGGGACGCGTGCATGCCCGCGCCCAGCGCCACGGCGACCGGGGCGGCACTGTCCCACTCGTACTGACCGCCCGCGTGGACGTACGCGTCGACCTCGCCGGTCACCACCGCGCAGACCTTCACACCGGCCGAGCCCATCGGCACCGCCGTGGCGCCGAGCATCTCGACCAGCTCGCCCACGAACGCGGGCGGGCGGCTGCGGCTCACCGCGATCCGGATCGGCCCGTCCGACGGCTTCGGCTGCGGGCAGGTGGTGCCGAGCACGAGCGGCGTACCGTCCACCGTGGTCCGGGCCGGCATGCCGACCGCGCCGGCGACCAGGGCGCCGTCGGGGGCGGCGGAGCGCTGCCAGAGCGCCACGTGCACCGCCCAGTCGTCCCGCCCCTCCTCGGAGAACTCGCGCGTGCCGTCCAGCGGGTCGATGATCCAGACCCGGTCCGCCTCGTGCCGGGGTGCGCGCTCGCCGTCCGCCCACGCGCGGCGCGAGTCGGCCTCCTCCTCGGAGAGCACCGCGTCGGCCGGCCGCAGCCGGGCCAGCGCCGCCGTCATCAGCTCGTGCGACGCGCGGTCGCCGGCGTCCTTGAGCGCCTTCGGGTCGGCGAAGCCCTGCCGGTCCCGCAGCGCGGTGAGCGCCCTGCCGGCCTCGGTCGCCAGCCACTGCGCGAACCGCTGGTCGTCGAGCCGTCCCGCCTCGTCCTCGGTCACGAGCCCCATCCCTTGTTCTCCGGGTCTGCCGCGACCCGTCATCCTTCGGCGTCCGGTCGGACCGGCGCCAGCGTCCGTCGGATCGTAGACAGTCGCGAGGCGGTCTCGGATCCCCCGGACGCACCGGTGACCCGGCCGGCCGCCCGCATGTTGAACTTCGCGTGTATCGCGGTCGGACCCGCCGGGCCAGGCCCTAGGCTCTGCGCATGACCGCCGAGCAGCTGATCTCGTTCGCCCGTGGCGCGCCTTCGCTGGACATCGTCGATGTCGAGGGGCTCAAGGCCGCCGCCGTCCGCGCCTTCGACGCCGACCCCGCCGGGGTCACCGCGTACGGCACCTCCGTCGGCTACCCGCCCTTGCGGAAGTGGATCGCCGAGAAGCACGGCGTCGAGGCCGACCAGGTGCTGATCACCAACGGCTCGTTGCAGGCCGACGCGTTCCTCTTCGACCACCTGGTCCGCCGGGGCGACGCGGTGGTGGTCGAGCGCCCGACGTACGACCGCACGCTGCTCAACCTGAAGCAGATGGGCGGCGAGGTGCACGGCGTGACGATCCAGCCGGACGGTCTGGACACCGCCGAGCTGCGCAAGCTGCTGGAGTCCGGGGTGCGGCCGCGGCTGGCCCACGTGATCCCGAACTACCAGAACCCGGCCGGCGTGACGCTCTCCCTGGAGAAGCGCCGTGAGCTGCTGGACCTGGCCGCCGAGTACGACTTCACGATCTTCGAGGACGACCCGTACGCGGACATCCGGTTCCGGGGCGAGCCGCTGCCCTCGATGCTGTCGATGGACACCCGGGGCGTGGTGGTGCACGCCTCCAGCTTCACCAAGACGGTCTGCCCGGGCGTACGGGTCGGCTACCTGGTCGGCCCGGCCGAGCTGATCGCGGCGATCGCGAAGCGGGCCACCAACCTCTACATCTCGCCCGGCATGGTGGCCCAGGCGATCGTGCACCAGTTCTGCGTCTCCGGCGCGATCGAGGAGTCGATCCGGACGGTCCGTTCGGCGCTCGGCGAGCGGTCGGCGGTGCTGGCCGAGTCGCTGCGCCGGCACATTCCGGAGGCCCGGTTCGTGGAGCCGGACGGCGGCTACTTCCTCTGGGTGGAGCTGCCGGAGGACGTCGAGGTCGACCGGCTCGCCCCGGCCGCCGCCGAGCGTGGCGTGGCGGTGGTGAAGGGCAGCGACTTCATGGTCGACGGAGGCCGGCACGCGCTGCGCCTGGCGTACTCGGCGGTGACCGCGGACCGGATCGACGAGGGTGTGCGGCGTCTCGCCGAGGCGATGGCCGCCGTACGCGGCTGATTTTCTGTCGGGTTTCTGACAAAAAGGCCCCGCTGGCCGGTTCGGCTCTCCCGCTGAACCGGCCGGCAGCCCACAATGCTGCGAGTGCCGCTCACCTTCTGCCGGTGACCAGCCCGCACGCCGGACGACCGGCCGGGCCGGCGGCACGCCCAGCATCACTCCCGCCCCCAAGGGGTGCCGGGTGGGCCGTGTCAGGAGCGTGAGCGGCCACACGGCCCACCCGCCACCCCTCGGGGGCGGGAGT
>NZ_RCVK01000157.1:0-24789 GCF_003667485.1 Micromonospora sp. BL1 | reverse complement strand
ACCCACCGCCGGGTCGATCGAGTTCGCGGGGCGGGACATCACCCATGGTGGGCGTCGTGAGTTGCGGGCGCTGCGGCAGGACCTGCAGATCATCTTCCAGGACCCGTACGCGTCGTTGAACCCCCGCCACACGGTCGGGCGGATCGTGGCGATGCCGTTGCAGGTCAACCGGATCACCCCGCCGGGCGGGGTGAAGAAACGGGTGCAGGAACTCCTCGAACTCGTCGGGTTGAACCCGGAGCACTACAACAGGTATCCGCACGAGTTCTCCGGCGGGCAACGCCAGCGCATCGGCATCGCCCGCGCCCTCGCGCTGAAACCGAAACTCATCGTCGCCGACGAACCGGTCTCGGCGCTGGACGTGTCGATCCAGGCGCAGGTCATCAACCTGCTGCGCGACCTGCAACGCGACCTCGACCTGGCGTTCGTGTTCATCGCCCACGACCTGGCCGTGGTGCGGCACTTCTGCCACCGCGTGGCCGTCATGTACCTGGGCAAGATCGTCGAGATCGGTGACCGCGACACCATCTACACCCGCCCGCAGCACCCGTACACCCGGGCGCTGCTGTCCGCGATCCCTGACGTCACCGCGCTCGGACCCGCCGGACGCATCCGCCTCACCGGCGACGTGCCCACCCCACTCAACCCACCGTCGGGCTGCCGCTTCCGCACCCGCTGCTGGAAAGCCACCGACCACTGCGCCACCGAGGAACCGGCGCTGGTCACGCGGGACGGCGGCGGGCAGCTCACCGCCTGCCACTACCCGGAGAGCGGACCGGTCGGCGTGCCGACCGGCGAACCCGTGGAGGTGTCGAAATGAGCCTGTCGCCGGTCGAGGGTGTCGCGCTCGCCGAGATCGAGTCCCCCGGGCAGGAGCCGGACGAGAAGAAGCGGCTCGTCGGCCGCTCACCCGGCCAGCTCGTCTGGGCCCGGCTGCGGCGCGACCGCACCGCCATGGTCAGCGGCATCGTGCTGGCCCTGTTCATCCTGGTGGCGGTGGCCGCGCCGCTGATCCAGCGGCTCTACGGCGTGTCGCCGAACCAGCAGTTCGGTGAGCTGCTGGACGCCACCGGCATGCCGCTGGGCTACGTGGGCGGCGTCAGCGGCGACCACTGGTTCGGGCTGGAACCGGGCCTGGGCCGGGACATCTTCATCCGGATGATCTACGGCATCCGGACGTCGCTGCTGATCGCGCTCGGCGCCGCGCTCGTCACCACGACGATCGGCGTGGTGCTCGGGATCGTCGCCGGCTTCCTGGGCGGGGTGGTCGACTCGGTGATCAGCTGGATCACCGACGTCGCGCTGGCGTTGCCGTTCCTCATCTTCGCGCTGGCCGTGGTGCCGACGTTCTCGCTGCGCTTCTACGGCCCCCGGGACGCGGTGCCGACGTGGTTCGCGGTGACCACGCTGATCGTGGTCTTCGCCGCGTTCGGCTGGACCGGCACGGCCCGGCTCGTCCGCGGGCAGGTGGTCTCGCTGCGCGAGCGGGAGTTCGTGGAGGCGGCGCGGGCCAGCGGCGCCGGGCTCGGGCACATGCTGTTCCGGCAGTTGCTGCCGAACATCTGGGCCCCGATCCTGGTGGCGTTCTCGCTCGCCGTGCCGTCGTACGTCACGGGGGAGGCGGCGCTGTCCTTCCTCGGCGTCGGCCTGCCCGAGTCGGTGCCGAGCTTCGGCCGGATGATCTACCGGAGCATCGACTACCTGCAGACCGACCCGGCGTACGTCTTCTTCCCCGGCATCACCATCTTCGCGCTCGTGCTGGCGTTCAACCTCTTCGGCGACGCGCTGCGCGACGCGCTCGACCCGAAGTCGTCACGGTAAGGGGTTCGACGACATGGTGCGGTTCCTGCTGAAGCGGCTGCTGCTCGCCGTCTCGGTGCTGCTGGCGGTGAGCATCGTCAGCTTCCTCATGTTCTTCGCGCTGCCCCGCGACCCGGTGACCGGCATGTGCCCGAAGAACTGCAACGCCGAGCGGCTGGAGCGGGTGCGTACGGAGCTGGGGCTCAACGACCCGAAGCCGACGCAGTACGTCAACTACATGAAGGGCATCTTCGTCGGCCGCGACCTGGGCAGCGCGCAGGGCGGCAAGTGCGAGGCACCCTGTCTCGGCTACTCCTACGTGAACAGCGAGTCGGTGACCGACACGTTCGCCCGGGTGCTGCCGGTGACGCTGAACATCGTGCTTCCGGCGGCGGTGCTCTGGCTGGCGCTCGGGGTGGGACTCGGGATGATCTCCGCACTACGGCGGGGGTCGCTGCTCGACCGCATCTCGATCGGGTTGACGCTCACGTTCGCGTCGCTGCAGCTCTACTTCGTCGGCGCCGTGCTGCTGCTGATCTTCGTGTACACGCTGAAGATCCTGCCGACACCCCGGTACGTGCCGTTCCTGGAGAACCCGGTGGAGTGGGCGCGCGGCCTGGTGCTGGCGTGGGTGACGCTCGCGTTGCTCTTCTCCGCGATCTACGCCCGGCTGTCCCGGGCGCAGATGCTGGAGACGCTCTCCGAGGACTTCGTCCGGACCGCGCGGGCCAAGGGCGTGGCGAAACGCAAGGTGTACGGACGGCACGCGCTGCGCGCGGCGATCACGCCGATCGTGACGATCGCCGGTATCGACGTCGGCGCGGCGCTGGGCGGCACTGTCATCACCGAGACGACGTTCGGCATTCAGGGGCTGGGGCGTACGGCGGTGGAGGCGGTGCGCCAGGGCGACCTGCCGACCATCATGGCCACGGTCCTGGTGTCGGCGTTGTTCGTGGTGGTGGCGAACATCATCGTCGATCTGCTCTACGCGTTCATCGATCCCCGGGTGCGTCTCGGCTGACCTCGGCGTCGCCGGTGGTCGATCGTTGTGCCCCCGTTATCTGCTCGAAATTTACCGCGAGTGAAAGCTAGGCGAAGCTTTCCTTCATCGGACCCGAGGAGTTGAGTATGCGAGCAAGACTCGCCACCGCCATGGGCGGCGCGATGGCACTGGTGGTCGCCCTCAGTGCGTGCAGCAAGAACACCGGCGACAGCGGCGACAGCGTGGACACGAACAAGCCCCGCAGCGGCGCCATCGCGACCGACCCGAAGGACTCGCTCGGCCCCGCGGCCGAGGTGCCGGGCGCGGCCAAGGGCGGGACCTTCTACATCCTGCGGGAGAGCAAGATCTCCCACCTGGACCCGCAGCGGGTCTACTCGTTCGCCGGCCTGATGGGCAGCCAGCTCTACGCCCGCTTCCTCACCACCTTCAAGGACGACGGCAAGGGCAACGTCACCCTGGTCGGCGACCTGGCCGAGACGCCCGGCAAGAACGTGAACAACGACTGCAAGGTCTGGGAGTTCACGATCAAGGAGGGCGTCAAGTTCGAGGACGGCCGCCCGATCACCTCCAAGGAGATCGCGTACGGCATCGCCCGCTCGTTCGACCCGGACCTGACCGGCGGCCCCACCTACCTGCAGGAGTGGCTGGCCGACACCCCGCAGTACGACACCAAGTGGGACTTCAAGAAGAACAAGACCTCGCTGCCTCCGGGCCTGACCACGCCGGACCCGCGCACGCTGCGCTTCGAGTTCAACAAGCCCCGCTGCGACCTGCCGTTCGCGGTGTCGCTCCCGGCCACCGCGCCGCTGCCGCCGGACAAGGACACCGGCGTCAACCTGGACAACATGCCGTTCTCGTCCGGGCCGTACCGGTTCACCAAGATCCAGCCCGGTGTGGAGATGGTGCTGGAGCGCAACCCGAACTGGGACCCGGCCACCGACGCCGTGCGGCACGCGTACCCGGACAAGTTCGTCTGGACCCTCGGCGCGGACCAGAACACCCAGACCAACCGGGTCCTCGCCGGCACCGGCAACGACGCGGCGGCGGTGGCCAGCGGCGGCGTGCCGTCCGAACTGCTCGCGAAGATCACCGGTGACCCGGCGCTGAAGGCGCGGATGATCGTCGCCGCGACGCCGAACGTGTTCCGGCTGAGCATCAACACCGCCCGCGTCACCGACCTGTCCGTGCGGCAGGCGATCAACTACGCGATCGACCGCAGCAGCATCACCAAGAACCTCGGCGGCCCGTACGGCGCCATGCCGCTGACCACGCTGCTGCCCCCGACCACGCTCGGGTACAAGAAGTTCGACGCGTACCCGGCCGGTGAGAGCGGCGACCCGGCGAAGGCGAAGGAGGCGCTGGGCGGCAAGTCGGTCAACCTGGTGCTCGGCACCGGGGACGAGACCTGGCAGCAGGAGACCGCCACCCAGGTCAAGAACGCGCTGGAGAAGGCCGGCTTCACGGTCACGGTCAAGCCGATCCCCGCCGACGGCTACCTCGACTTCGTGAAGAAGAAGGACAACCCGTGGGACATCTGGGTCGACTCGTGGGCGGCCGACTGGCCCAGCGGCGCCTCCGTCCTGCCGGTGCTCTTCGACGGTCGCGGCCTCAAGGCCGAGGGCAACAGCAACACCTCCCAGCTCAACAGCGAGGCGATCAACGCCGAGTTCGACCGGGTGCTCGCCCTCGACCCGGCCAAGCAGGCCGACGAGTGGAGCAAGCTGGACGAGAAGCTGATGAAGGAGTCGGCGCCCGCGGTGCCGCTCTACAACGAGGTGGTCTCCGTGGCCCACGGTGAGAAGGCCGGCGGCCTCTTCATCGGCAGCATCTTCGGCTGGCCCAGCTTCGTGAACGCGTACGTCAAGCAGTAGCCACACCTGTGGTTGACGGAAGGGCCCCTCGTCGAGGGGCCCTTCCTCACAGGTAGCGGCGCAGGAAGTCCAGCTCCAGCCGGAGCAGGCGCTCCGACACCCCGCCGGCGGCCAGGTGACTCGCGCCGGTCAGCGGCAGCACCGCGTGCGGGCGGCCGGTCGCCAGCAGCGCCGCCGACAGCCGCAGCGTGTGCGCGGCGAGCACGTTGTCGTCGGCCAGGCCGTGCACCAGCAGCATCGGCCGGGCCTGCGCCGGGTCGCCGAGCGGCTCGGCCGCCAGCTCGACCAGCGAGTGGTGGGCGTAGACGTCCATCCCGTCGTCCGGCATGCCGAGGTAGCGCTCGCTGTACGCGGTGTCGTACAGCGCCCAGTCGGTGACCGGCGCGCCCACGATCGCGCACTTGAACAGCTCCGGGTGGCGCAGCACCGCCAGCCCGGCCAGCCAGCCGCCGAACGACCAGCCGCGCACCGCCACCCGCTCCAGATCCAGATCCGGGTGCTTGTCGGCGAGCGCCGTGAGCGCGTCCACCTGGTCGGTCAGGATCACGTCCGCGACCCGGCGGTGGATCGCCTTCTCGAACGACGGCGCGATGCCCGGGGTGCCCCGGTTGTCGATGGTGACCACCGCGAAGCCCTGCTCGGCCCACCACTGCCGTTCCAGCCAGACGCTGCGGGCCGCCACCACCTCCTGGTGGCCGGGCCCGCCGTAGATGTCCAGCAGCACCGGCAGCCGGGTGCCCTTGACGTGCTCGGCCGGGTAGAGCACCGCGCTGGGCAGCCGCCGGTCGGTCACCCGGACCATCGTCGGCCGCGGCGCGTACGAGCAGGTGGCGGCGAACGAGCGCAGCTCACCCACCTCGCGGTCGCCGTGCCACACCCGCCAGCGGACCCCGGCGTGCTCCAGCGACGCGATGCCGACCGCCAGTGTGGACCCGCCGATCGAGGCCGTGTGCCAGCCCGGGTCGCTGCCCATCCGGCGGGCGTCCATGCCGCCGCCGATGGTGGTCCGCACCCGGTAGAGGTGCCGCTGGCTCGGCTCGCCCTCGCTCGCCTCCACCAGCAGGTCCGCCGCCGCGTTCGGGCCGTTCGGCAGCCGCCCGACCACCCGCCGCACGTACAGCGAGGGTGGGGTGAGCAGCGTGCCGTCGGCGAACAGGCAGCGCGCGTCGTACCCGTCGTGGGCCAGCTCGCCACCGACCAGCACCCGCCCGTCGGGCAGGTGCGCCGGGGTGCCGGGGATCGGCTCCACCCAGCGCGGATCGGCCAGCTCGGCGTGCACCTGCGTCTCCCCGGTGCGCGGGTCCACCGCGAGTACCAGGCCGTGCTGCTGCGAGCGGCGCAGCACTGTGATCAGCGGGCCGCCCTCGGTCCAGTCCACCGAACTCAGGTACGGATAGGTCTCCCGGTCCCAGTGCACGTCGACCCAGCCGCCGTCGAGGTCGAGCAGGTGCAGGCTGACCTCCGCGTTCGGCCCGCCCGCCACGGGGTACGCGAGCGATGTCGGCGGGCTCGCCGGGTCGGCCGGGTCGTGCAGGTACCAGCGTTCCAGGCGGGACTCGTCGACCCGGGCGGCCAGCACGCTACGGCCGTCCGGCGCCCACCAGTAGCCCCGGTAGCGGTGGAACTCCTCGGCCGCGATGTGCTCGGCCAGCCCCCAGGTGACGCCGCTGTCCTCGCCGGCGAGCAGGTTGTCCGTACCGTCCGGCTCCACCACCCGCAACTGGCCCCGGCGCACCCCCTCGGCGGCGTCGGTGACGTACGCCAGCCGCTCACCGGCCGGGTCGGGCCGCGGGTCGATGACCGGCCCGACGGCCGCCACCTCGACCACGTCGCCGTGCACCAGGTCGGCCCGGAACAGCCGCCCGGCCAGCGCGAACGCGGCGACCCGGCCGGCCGAGTCCAGCGCGTACGAGCCGATGCCGCCGGAGCTGAGCCGCAGCCGCTCGCGCAGCGCCCGCTCACCGGGAGCGAGACGGGCCGGCTCGGCGTCGGTGCCCCCCAGCAGCACCGCCGGGTCCGCGACCAGTCGTTCCTCGCCGCTGTCGACGTCGAGCAGCCAGAGCGCGTCGGCCGGGTCCTCCGGTCCCGCGGAACGCAGGAAGATCACCCGGGCACCGTCGCCCGCGACGGCGACGGCGCGCGGCGCCCCGTGGCTGAACCGACGGGTACGGGCGGCCAGCTCGGGAAAGTCCACGCCTGCAGAGTAGGCGGGCGCCGGGGGTGATGTGGCCGACCTGCGCGGACGCATCACCGTCGAGCGGGCAGGACCGCCGGTTAGAGTGACGGGCGTGACGACCCTGCCCGACCGACGCCTCCTGCTGGTCCACGCGCATCCCGACGACGAGTCGATCGGCACCGGCGCGACGATGGCGCACTACGCCGCCACCGGCGCCCACGTCACGCTCGTGACCTGCACGCTGGGCGAGGAGGGCGAGATCCACGTCCCGGCCCTGGCCCAGCTCTGCGCGGCCGAGGCGGACCAGCTCGGCGGCTACCGGATCGGCGAGCTGGCCGCGGCGTGCGCCGCGCTCGGCGTCACCGACCACCGGTTCCTCGGCGGCGCGGGCCGCTACCGGGACTCCGGGATGATGGGCCTGACCACCAACGAGCACCCGCGGGCGTTCTGGCAGGCCGACCTGGACGTCGCCGCCGGTTACCTGGTGGAGGTCATCCGCGAGGTCCGCCCGCAGGTGCTCGTCACGTACGACCCGGACGGCTTCTACGGCCACCCCGACCACATCCAGGCGCACCGGGTGGCGATGCGGGCGGTGGAGCTGGCCGCGGCCGAGGGGATCGCCCCGGCGAAGGTCTACTGGACGGCCATGCCGCGCAGCGTGCTCGACGCGGGCCTGGAGACGTTCACCGAGTCCTCGGACAACCCCTTCGCCGGCATCGAGAGCGCCGACGAGCTGCCGTTCGGCACGCCGGACGCGGAGATCGCCGCCCGGATCGACGGCACCGACCAGCACGCCGCCAAGGAGGCGGCGATGCGCGCCCACGCCACCCAGATCCCGGCCAACTCCTGGCTCTACTCGATCGCCGGCAACTTCGGTGGCGAGTTCATGGGCGTGGAGTACTTCACGCTCGCGGTCGGCGAGAAGGGCCCGGGCGCCGGCCCGTACGGCTGGGAGGACGACCTCTTCGCCGGGATCGCCCTGGACGGCACGCAGCGGTCCCCGGTCGCGGCGGCCGGTCTCCGGTGACGCTGCCGGCCGTACCCGTGTCGACCCTTCCCGAGCAGCCGCCGACGCCCGCGACGCCGAGCCCGGCGGAGCGGGTGCTCGACCGCGCGCTGCGGGTGGCCGGCGGCGTCGTCACGGTCTGGGCCGGCGTCCTGCTGGCGCTGCTCGACCTGATCTTCGCGACCTGGGCCTGGGAGACGGTGCAGGGCCGCTCCGGCGGGCTGCGGGCCCTTCTCGGGGTCGGCCTGGTGGCCGCCGGCGTCGTCGCCGTGGTGGCCACGACGGTGCTGCTGGGCCGGTTCGCCCACCGGTCGACGGGTACGCGCTGGGCGGTGGCGCTCGGCGCGCTGCCGTGGTTCCTGGTGATCGTGGTGGGGGGTTTCCGGACCGTCGAGGGCGACCTGGCGCTCGCCGGTGACAACGTGCTCGGCCTCGCGTTGATCGTGGCCGGCGCGGTCACGTTCGCGGTACTGGGCTTCCGGCACCTGGTGACACCACCGGACGCACGGTGAGGTGCTGACGCCGCACAGCTCGCGGTGGTAGACATTCCTGCCAAGAGGCCCGCCGAGGGAGCGGGCGGTACGGCGGGAGGCGTGCGATGACTCAGCGGTGGCGTGCGGTAGGCGTGCTGGCGGCCGCGTTGTTCGGCGTGAACGTGGTGGCCCGGCTGGTCATCAGATTCGCGTTCCCGGACGACGACACCGCCTCCGGCCGCGTCTCGCTCGCCATGTTCCTGGTCATCGGGCTGATCCTGGCCGGCACCGCGTTCCGGTGGGGCGCCGACCGGCCGCTGGGCCGCTGGGCCGGCGACCTGGCCGCCGCCGTCGCGGTCGCGCTGGCGCTCACCGTGTTCGTCGGCCCGCTGCTGGTCGGGGAGAACCCGTTCGGCGGCGGTGCGGGCCTCTTCTTCGCCCAGATCTGGCTCTATCTCGCGGCCACCGCGGCGGGCGTGCTGGTCGGCTACCTGATCCTGACCGCGCTGGGCCGGGACTACCGGTCCCGCCAGCTCAAGCGGTACGCCGAGATGAAGCGCACCCGCCCTCGCAGGATCGTCCGGCGCTGACCGGAGCGCCGCTCAGCCCGCCGGGGCGACCCGGGTCAGGTAGGTGTGGTGGGTGGTGAAGCCGAGCCCCCGGTAGAGCGCCACGGCGCCGGTGTTGCTCTGTTCCACCTGGAGGAACGCGTGGGAGGCGCCCTCGGCGGCGCCCCAGCCGGCCAGCGCGCGTACGACAGCGGCGGCGAGCCCTCGGCGGCGTGCCTGCGGCACCGTCTCCAGCAGGCTGACGCCGAGCCAGCGACCCCCGCCGGTCACGGTGCCCCGCCCGACCGCGAGCAGCCGGCCGTCTTCGCGCAGCTCGGCGAAGCGGACCCGGGGCGTCCCGGTGAGCACCTGCCGGGCGGCGTCCGGCAGCCCGCCCTTGCGGCCGGCGGCGATCGCCAGCCAGTCGTCGGCGGGCGCGTCCGCGAGCCCCACCGGCGGCACGTCGGCGGCCGGCGGCGCGGTGGCCGACAGGGGTGCGGCCGGCGACGCCGTCAGGGTGCGCAGCGGGACGGTCTGCACCAGCACCGGGGGCCGGGACGTCCAGCCGCGCGCGTCCAGCTCCGCGCCGACCGGCGCGGCCAGCGGCAGCGGGGTGTTCACCAGCGCGGGCCCGCCGCGCTCGGCGTACCAGCGCTGCACCGCGTCCAGCGCGGCGGGCAGCGGGCGGTCCGGGTCGCCCACCGGCAGCGCGCTGTTCGCCCGCCCGGTCCAGCCGTCGGCCCAGCGCAGCCGCCAGTCGCCGAGCCGTCCGCGTACCGGTGCGGGCCACGCCTCGTCGGCGGCCAGCTCCAGCGCGACCACGGCGGCGGCGGTGGGCCGGCGGGCCGGCGGCACCCGCTTGGCCCGGTGCACCTCGGCCACCGGTACGCGCAGCGGCCCGGCGTCGGTGGAGAGCGTGATGTGGGTCTCGCTCAGCTCCACGAGCTCGCCGAGCGCGTCGGAGAACAGCGTGCGGCCCTCGCGAATCCCCACAATCCGGCGGACCACGATCCGGTGTCCCACGTCCTGCTGTCGGAGCACGATCGACCCCCTCCCCGGCGAGATACTAGGCTCTTACCGTTGCGGTTGATCGCGACGAGTCTTGCGGAGGAGAAGACCGGTGACCTACATCATCGCCGAGCCGTGCGTGGATGTGCTCGACAAGGCATGCATCGAGGAGTGCCCGGTCGACTGCATCTACGAGGGCAACCGGATGCTCTACATCCACCCCGACGAGTGCGTCGACTGTGGTGCCTGTGAGCCGGTCTGCCCGGTGGAAGCGATCTTCTACGAGGACGACGTCCCGGAGCAGTGGAAGGACTACACCGGGGCCAACTACGAGTTCTTCGAGGACCTGGGCTCGCCCGGTGGCGCCTCGAAGATCGGCAAGGTGGAGAAGGACGCCACCTTCGTCGCCGCGCAGCCGCCGCGCGGCGAGGGCCACTGAACCGGCGTACGCCGGTCTCGGCACGGCTGCCCGACTTCACCTGGGACACCCTGGACGCCGCGGCCGCCACGGCCGCGGCGCACCCGGACGGTCTCATCAACCTGTCGATGGGCACGCCGGTCGACCCGGTGCCAGACCTGATCCGGCAGGCCCTGGCCGATGCGTCCGACGCGCCGGGCTACCCGCTCACCGCCGGTACTCCGGCCCTGCGGAACGCGATCGCGGCCTGGGTCGCGCGGGCCTGCGGCGCGGGCGTCGACGGCCTGGGCGTGCTGCCGACGATCGGCTCCAAGGAGCTGGTGGCCTGGCTGCCGACGCTGCTCGGGCTCGGCCCCGGTGACGTGGTCGTGGTGCCGTCGGTCGCCTACCCGACGTACGAGGACGGGGCCCGCCTCGCCGGTGCGACGACGGTACGCACCGACTCGCTGACCGCGCTGGGCCCGGATCCCCGGGTCCGCCTGGTCTGGGTCAACTCGCCGGGCAACCCGACCGGCCGCGTGCTGCCCGCCGCCCACCTGCGCAAGGTGGTCGAGTGGGCGCGCGAGCGCGGAGCGGTGGTCGCCAGCGACGAGTGCTACCTGCCACTGGGCTGGGACGCCGAGCCCGTCTCGGTGCTTTCGCCGCAGGTGTGCGGCGGCTCGTACGACGGCGTGCTGGCGGTGCACTCGCTGTCCAAGCGCTCCAACCTGGCCGGCTACCGGGCCGGGTTCGTCGCCGGTGACCCGGCGCTGGTGGCCGAGCTGCTCAAGATCCGCAAGCACGCGGGCATGATCGTGCCGGCCCCGGTGCAGGCCGCCATGGTGGCCGCGCTCGGCGACCAGGAGCACGCCGACGCCCAGCGGGAGCGCTACCGCGTCCGGCGGGAGAAGCTGCGCGCGGCGTTCACCGGCGCCGGCTTCACAGTCGAGCACTCGGAGGCCGGGCTCTACCTGTGGCTCACCCGGGACGAGGACTGCTGGGAGACGGTGGACCGGCTCGCCCGCCGGGGCATCCTGGTGGCCGCCGGTGTCTTCTACGGCCCGGCCGGCGCCCGGCACGTCCGGGTGGCGCTCACCGAGTCCGACGAGCACGTGGACGCGGTGGCCGGGCGGCTCGCCGGGTTCTGACGTGGCGGGCGGGCTGGCGCGGGCGGCGGTGGTCGGCACCGGACTGATCGGCGGTTCGGTGCTGCTGCGGCTGCGCGACGCCGGGCTCGACGTCGCCGGCTGGGATCCGGATCCGGCCGCCCGCCGGCAGGTACGCGACCGGGGCGTCGACGCGCCCGACACGGTCGAGGAGGCGGTCACCGGGCGGGACGTGGTGTTCCTGTGCGGCCCGCTGCCCACGCTGCCGACGACGCTGGCCCGGGTCGCCGCCGTGACCGACGACGGCTGCGTGCTCACCGACGTGGGCAGCGTCAAGGCCGAGGTGAGCACCGCGGCCACCGTCCAGGGGCTCGGGCACCGCTTCGTGCCGGGCCATCCGATGGCTGGTGCGGACCGGGCCGGAGCGGGCGCGGCCAGCCCGGATCTGCTCGACGGCGCCGCCTGGGTGCTCTGCCCGGGGCCGACCGGCCTGGATGCGTTCCGGCGGCTGGCGGTGCTGCTGGTGGACGTCTTCCACGCCCGGGTGGTGCCCATGTCCGCCCCGGAGCACGACGGCGCCGCCGCGCTCGCCTCGCACGTACCGCACGTGCTGGCCGGCGCGCTGGCCGGCACCGTGCACCGGTCGGCGCTGCGGGACGCGGTGCTGACGCTCGCCGCCGGTAGCTTCTCCGACGGCACCCGGGTCGCCGGCGGGCCGCCCGAGCGGACCGCGAACATGCTGCTCGGCAACCGGGACCGTGTGCTCGCCGAGCTGGACGCGCTCGGCGCGTTCCTGGACGAGCTGACCGAGGCGCTGCGCGGTGGCGACGCCGGCGCGCTGGCCGACCGGTTCGCCGAGGGACGGGACGTCCGCTCCACGCTGCGGGCCCGTACGTTCACCGCGCACCGGCGGGAGTTCCCGGCCGCCGCCGACCACGCGGGCGAGCTGGCGTACCTGCGGGAGCTGGGCGCGGCGGGCGGCCACCTGAGCGAGGTCCGGGAGGCGGCCGGCGCGGTCAGCTACATGGGGCACCTGCCGGCCACACCGCCGTTAGGCTGAGCGGCATGGCGGACGCACCGGTCGTGGCGGTACGCGGTGAGGCGTACCGGGAGGTGGCTCCCGAGCTGGCCCGGTTCACCGTGACGGCGACGGCGCGGGACCGGGACCGGGAGACCACGCTGACCCGGCTGGCCGAACGGGCCGCCGCGGTGCGGGCGCTGCTCGACGCGGCCGAGCCGGCGGTGGAGCGCCGGGAGACCGGCCAGGTCCACGTGTGGCCGGTGACGAAGCGCTCCGGCGACCGGGTGGTGGCCTACCAGGGCAGCGTGAGCACCACCGTGACGACCACCGACTTCACGGTGCTCGGTGACCTGATGCTCCGCCTGGCCGACCAGGAGCAGGTCGGGGTGGCCGGGCCGGTGTGGTCGCTGCGGCCGGACAGTCCGGCCTACCGCGAGGCGCGGCAGGCGGCGATCGCCGACGCGCTGGTCCGGGCCCGGGAGTACGCCGAGGCGCTCGGCGCCCGGGTGATCGCGTTGCGGGAGCTGTCCGACACCGGGATGAGCGCCGGCCCGCCGATGATGGTCAAGGCGGCGTACGCGCGCTCCGGCGAGCAACCGGAGCTGGAGCTGGACCCGGCCCCGCAGCCGGTGCACGCGGCGGTCGAGGCGCGGTTCACCATCAGCGAGCCGGTGCTGGGCTGATGCCGGCGGCGGAGACGCTCCCGCTCGGCGAGCTGGTCGCCCGGGCCCGCGCGCTGGCCGAGGACGGTCCGCGCCAGCTGCTCGGCATCGCCGGGGCGCCCGGGGCGGGCAAGTCCACGCTGGCGGAACGGATCGTGGCCGCGCTCGGCCCGGTCGCCCGGCTGGTCCCGATGGACGGCTTCCACCTGGCCGGGTCGGCGCTGGCGCGGCTCGGCCGGGCCGACCGCAAGGGCGCACCGGACACGTTCGACGTCAACGGCTTCGTCTCCACGCTGCGCCGGTTGCGCCGGCTGGAACCGACGTCGGTGTGGGTGCCGGAGTTCCGCCGCGACCTGGAGGAACCGGTCGCCGCGGCGATCGAGGTGCCGCCCGAGGTGCGCCTGGTGGTCACCGAGGGCAACTACCTGCTGCTGCGGGACGACCCGTGGGAGGAGGTGCGCACGCTCGTACACCAGATCTGGTTCCTCGACCTGGACGCGGAGCTGCGGCTGCGCCGGCTCACCGCGCGGCACGAGGCGTACGGGAAGTCGCCGGAGCAGGCCCGCGCCTGGGCGTTGGGCAGCGACGAGGAGAACGCGCGGCGGGTCGCCGGCACGGCCGGGCACGCCGACCTGGTGGTACGCCTGGCCGACCCGCCGCAGGCGTGACGCCGGGGCCGGGTCAGCCGGTCCGCTGCCGGGGTGACGGCACGGTACGGCGCAGCAGCCGGGCCACCACCGCCCGCTCCCGGGTGAACTCCACCGCCTCCGGGTAGCCGCTGTGGCTGCGGATGGGCGGGTCGGCCACCTCGCCGCCGGACGGGTGCAGCGCCTCCGGGTCGGCCACCGGCACGTCCCGCTGACCGGCGCTGACCTGCCAGCCCAGCGGGTCGGTGTCCCGCCAGAAGTTCGTCCAGGCCACGTGTCCGCCGGGCCAGGTGAGCGCGCCGGCCAGGGCCCGCAGCCGTTCCGGCCCGAAGTAGGACGGGAAGATCCGCCCGTAGAGCCGGGTGAGCTGGCAGCCGTAGGAGAAGAACCAGGTCCGCAGCCGCCACCGGCGGGGCAGTTGCAGCAGCACCGCGGCGCAGATGACGGTGCCCTGGCTGTGCCCGGAGAGGATGACGCCGTCCATCCGGTCGCCGTGGTGCGGCGGCAGCGCCAGCAGCCCCGCCACCCGGGTCTGGAGTTCCGGTACGGCGCGTTCGGCGTAGCTGGGCGGCGCGAGCGGATGCGCGGCCCGGGGCCAGAACGTGCACACGTCCCAGATCACGCCGACCGAGCGGCGGACCGAGTCGGTCCGGTAGACGAGCAGCCCGAGCGCCGCCATCACCACCGGCAGCCAGCCGAGGACCGTGTCGCCGCGCTCGGCGGTCCAGTGGATGGCGGTCTGCCAGCCGGACGGGGACAGCGGGCTGGGCCGTTCGCCGGACAGCGCGGCGGCGCAGCAGAGGGTGACCAGGATCGCGCAGAACGCGGCGTAGCAGCCCAGCAGCCGTACTGCGTGTTCGCCGACCAGCCGGTGCAGCGCCCGGTAGGTGCTGACGTCGCGGCAGCGCCGCAGGTCGTGCGCGGACAGGCCGGGTGTGTCGGCCAGCCGGGCGTACTCGACCCGGCGCAGGCGGTGCAGCAGGACGACGGCCCGGATCAGCAGCCCGATCAGCGCGGCCAGGCCGATCGCGCAGGCCAGCCCGGCCCAGAAGACGGCCAGCGGCGGCACGACGCGGCTCGGGCCGCTCGGTTCGGCGGACGCGTCGAGCCGGTCGCTGACCCAGTAGAGCAGCCCGGCGCAGTAGGCCACCGCCATCATCCAGCCGAACCCGGCGATGACCGCCGGGGCGCAGCCCCGCCAGGCCAGATCGGTGTACGCGCCGAGCGGCTGGGTCGGCACCGCCGGCCGCAGGCGGGGCAGGAACAGTCCGGCGGTGGCCAGCGCGACGGCCGGGCCGACGAGCATCCAGGTATGCAGTTCGTCCGGCGCGGCGGGCAGCGCGGGCAGGCCGCGTTCGATCCAGGCCGCACCGAGCGGCAGCAGCAGCATCCCGGCGCCGGGTCCGGCCAGCGCCCGGCGGCCGGAGCGGTTCGCCGCGGCGATGGCGAGCAGCAACAGCACCTGGTACGCGATGAGCCAGGCGATCGCGGTGTCGTACCCGGGCAGGGACCGGTAGGCGTGACAGCCGGCGGTGTCCGGCTGCGTGGCGCACCCGTCCGGCGGCCGGTACGTCGACAGCGGCTGCCCGGCCGCCCCGTCGGGGAGCAGCAGCAGGACGAACGAGCCGATCAGTCCGAGCGCGGTGAGCGTCGCGACCGCCGCGCTCCACCGGCCGAGCGGGGTGGCGCCCTGGCGCCGGCTCAACCACGGCCGGGCGACCGCCACCACGGCGATCACCACCACGGCGGCGAGCAGCGCCACGGTGGGCCAGGCGACGGCGGCCCGCACACCGCGCGGCGGGTCCATGATCAGCACCGCGACGACCGGTACGGCGGCGGCGCTGACCGCCCCGGTGCACAGGTGCAGCACGGCGGCCCGGCGCAGTTGCCCCTCCCCGTTCCAGAACGTCGGGTCCTGGAGCGGGTTCTGCGGGGGCTCACGCGGGTCCGGTCGCTCGACCGGCTCCCCGCCCTCCCGGGCCGGTGCGTGGTGGTGCGGGTCGGCGGGCATCTGCGCCTCGTACTGGTAGGTGCGGAAGGCGACGAGCCCGATCGCGGCCAGCACGAGCAGTGGCAGCAGCAGCCCGAGCGCGAGTGCCCGGGTGTCCGCGCGCCACCAGGAGTCGCCGAGGAACTCCCACGGGCCGGGGAGCCGGCCGAGGCAGTCCGCCTCCACGCACTGCCAGCCGATCAGATCCACTCCGACGCCGGTCAGGGTGAGAACGAGCGTGCAGGTCAGGCTCAGGCAGAACAGGCGGATGAGCCAGGCGGTGATGCCGGACCGGCTGGCCCAGCGTTCCTGGTCCGGGTCGGGCGGGATGCCGGCGCGGGCGTGCAGCGCGACGTTCGCCAGCGCGAAAGGGAGCATCAGCGTCCACAGCGCCCGTTCCACGTCCCGCCGGGTCCGCGCGCCGGAGGTCAACTGCCCCCAGCTGTACGCCTCGACCGTGATCGGGTCGTCCCGGCCCGCGGTGCTCGACCGGTAGAAGCCGGTCACCTGACCACCGGCGACCAGCGTTGGTTGCGCACCGTCACCGATGACGCCGGCGGTCAGGCCGAGTAGCTGATCCGGCGGGGTGTTGGAGACCCCGTGCACCCGCAGTTCGAGGACCCGTTCCATCGTGCCTCCCGGTAAACGCCCTACTACCCAGAGTGCGCGACGGGTCGGGAATTCGCATCCGCTGGAACGGTTGTTCCCGCAGCTCAGGACGGTTGAGTGAGGCTCCTGATCGGGCGAGCGGGGTTACCCACCGCCACCACGTTGGCCGGCAGGTCACGCGTGACCACCGCACCGGCGCCGACCACCGTGTTCTCGCCGATGGTCACGCCGGCCAGCACGATCACGCCCCCGCCGAGCCAGACGTTGTCACTGATGGTGATCGGCTGGGCCGACTCCCACTTCGCTCGGCGCGCCTCCGGCTCCACCGGGTGGGTGGCGGTGAGCAGCTGCACGTTCGGTCCGATCTGGACGTCCGCGCCGATGGTGATGCGGGCGACGTCGAGGAAGACCGCGTTGAAGTTGACGAAGGTGCGCGGGCCGATGTGCGTCCGGTGTCCGTAGTCGCAGTACAGCGGCGGCCGGACCCAGGCGTCCTCGCCGAGTGAGCCGAGCAGTTCGCGCAGGGCGGCGAGGCGGCCCGGCGGGTCGTCGGCGGAGCTGCGGTTGAAGCGTTCGCCGAGCCGGGCCGCGCGCTCCAGGTCGGCGATGATCGCGGGGTCGTCGGCGATGTACTGCTCGCCGGCCAGCATCCGGTCCTTCATGGAGGTCATCGCTCGATCGTCCCGGCCGGGCCGGGAACGGGGTGGTGGTTCCGTCGGATCGGCGACTTCCCGTTGCATACCCGGTATGCAATTCTTATACCCGCGTCGATGTGTCTCTCATCGATGAAACGTCCGACGAAGGAGGAAGGTTGCTCCGGAACCGCAGAAAGCTGACGGCGCTCGGCCTCGGCCTGGCGCTGGCGCTCGGCCTGCCGGTGCCCGCGCTGGCCGCCGCGCCCACGGCGCCGACCGGCCCGTCCGCCCGTACCGGGCCGTCCGCCCAGCCCGGCGCCCACCCGGTCACCGTCACCCTGATCACCGGCGACCGGGTCAGCGTCGCCCCCGGCGGCCGTGCCGCGGTACGCCCCGGCGCTGGCCGCGCCGGCATCCAGTTCGTGGTCGGGCGGGAGCGCGACCGGCTCACCGTGCTGCCACAGGACGCGCTCCCGCTGATCCGCGCGGGCAAGCTCGACCGGCGGCTGTTCGACGTGACCGGACTGATCGAGGCCGGCTACGACGACGCGCGCCGCGGCACCGTACCGCTGCTCGTGTCGTACCGGCCGGGGGTGGCCCGGCGGACGGCGGCCCCGCTCGCCGGCGCCCGGGTGATCCGCGACCTGCCGGCGATCGACGGCGCGGCCGTCGTCGCCGACAAGGGCGACACCGCCGCGCTCTGGAAGGCGGTGAGCGCGGACCGCTCCGGCGCCCGGCTCGACGCGGCGGGGGGTGTCGACCGGATCTGGCTCGACGGCCGGCGGCGGGTGACGCTCGACCACAGCGTGCCGCAGATCGGCGCGCCGACCGCCTGGGCGGCCGGCTGGACCGGGAAGGGCGTGCGGGTGGCGGTGCTCGACACCGGCGTCGACCTCACCCACCCGGACCTGGCCGGCAAGGTCGCCGAGTCGCGCAACTTCACCGAGGAGGCGGACCCGGACGACATCGTCGGGCACGGCACGCACGTGGCCTCCACCATCGCCGGCAGCGGCGCCGCCTCGGGCGGGAAGTACCGGGGCGTGGCGCCGGACGCCACGCTGCTGTCCGGGAAGGTCTGCGAGGTCTACGGCTGCACCGAGTCGGCCATCCTGGCCGGCATGCAGTGGGCCGCGGCCGAGCAGCACGCCACGGTGGTCAACATGAGCCTCAGCGGCGGCGACTCGCCGGAGGTGGACCCGCTGGAGGAGGCGGTCGGGACGCTCACCGAGCAGCACGGGACGCTCTTCGTGATCGCGGCCGGCAACGACGGCGCCGACGGCTCGGTCGGCTCGCCGGCCACCGCCGACGCCGCGCTCGCGGTCGGCGCGGTGGACCGGGACGACGCGCTCGCCGACTTCTCCAGCCGCGGTCCCCGGGTCGGTGACGGGGCGATCAAGCCCGACATCACCGCGCCCGGCGTGGAGATCGTGGCCGCACGGGCCGCGAACGGCCAGATCGGCGACCCGGTGGGGGACCGGTACGCCTCGCTGTCCGGCACGTCGATGGCCACCCCGCACGTGGCCGGCGCGGTCGCGCTGCTCGCCCAGCAGCACCCCGGCTGGACGCCCGGCCGCTACAAGGCGACGCTGATGGCCTCGGCGAAGCCGCACCCGGAGCAGACCGCGTTCCAGCAGGGCGCGGGCCGGGTCGACCTCGCCCGTGCGATCACCCAGCAGGTGACGAGCGAACCGGCGTCCGTCTCGTTCGGCGTGGCGACCTGGCCGCACACCGACGACCAGCCGATCAGCCGGAACGTCACCTACCGCAACGGCGGGAACGCCCCGCTCACGCTGGATCTCAGCACCGAGTTCACCGGGCCGGGCGGGCGGGCCGCACCGGCCGGCATGCTCACGCTCAGCACCTCCCGGCTCACCGTCCCCGCGGGCGGCACCGCCCAGGTGACGGTCGTGGTGGACACCCGGCTCGGCGGCGCCGACGGCTACTGGACGGGCCGCCTGCTCGCCCGCACCGGCGACGCCGTGGCGGTGACCCCGCTCGCGGTCGACCGCGAGGTGGAGAGCTACGACCTGACCGTCACGCACCGCGACCGCTCCGGCGCCCTGACCGACGGCTACTACACGAGCCTGCTCGGGCTCGACGACGGCAGCTACCGCGACGTGTACGACGCCGACGGCGAGGCCCGGCTCCGGGTGCCCAAGGGCCGGTACGGCGTGCAGAGCCTGATCATCGTGGACGGCGACCAGGGCTGGTCGGAGGTCTCCTTCCTCGCCCAGCCGGAACTGGTGGTGACCGGGAACCAGCGGCTCGTGCTGGACGCCCGGCGGGCGAAGCCGGTGCGCACCACGGTGCCGCAGCGCGGCGCGGCGCCGCTGCTGATCGACTTCACAGCGGCCTGGGGATTCGACGACTACTACGCCAGCTTCGGGCTCTGGACCGACAAGTTCGAGGGCCTCTACTCGGCCCAGGTCGGCCGTAGCGTCTCCGACAAGGTGTTCGTCGGCTCGCTCGCCAGCCAGTGGGCCGAGCCGACCGCGCCCGAGCGCAGCCCGTACTTCTACGGACTGAACGAGCTGTTCCCGGGCCGCTTCCCGACCGGCTTCGTCCGGCACTACCGGAACGCCGACCTGGCCACCGTCGCCAACCGGTTCGCCGCCGGATACACCGGGATGGACAACGAACTGGTCGTGTACCCGGAGCCCGACTACAACATGGGCGGCTCGGCGGTCATCCTGCCCGTCCAGGTGCCCGGCAAGCGGATCGACCACCTCAGCACCAACCGGACCCGCTGGAGCGCCGAACTGGCCTTCGGTGAGCGAGACGAGGACGGCTGGTTGCAGCCGCGGGCCGTGCTGGAGTCCGGGCCGACCCGTTACCGGGCCGGTCACACCTACCGCGACGAGTGGAACAAGGCCCCGTTCGGCCCGTCGTTCCCGCAGCCGCGGTGGCCGGAGCAGGGCATCACCCGTACCGGCGACACGCTCGTGGTCTCGCTGCCGGTGCACAGCGACGCGGCCGGGCATCCGGGCGGTTCGTTGAACGACACCGAGCAGACGCGGCTCTACCGCAACGGCAAGCTGCTCGCCGAGTCGCCCTACCCGGGGTACGGCGAGTTCACGCTGCCGCCGGGAACGGCGAACTACCGGTTGGAGACCAGTGCGACGCGCGGCTTCACCGACCTGAGCACCGAGGTCTCGGCGAGCTGGACGTTCCGATCCAAGTGGGTTCCGGGTGACGTGCCGGCCCGGCTCCCCGCCATGGCGGTCCGGTTCACCCCGCCGCTGGCGGTGGACAGCTCCGCCCCGGCGGGCCGGACGTTCACCGTGCCGGTGACGGTGCAGCGCCAGCCCGGCGCGCCGTCCGGCCGGGTCGTGGCGCTCACCGTCGACGTCTCGTACGACGGCGGGAAGACCTGGCGCAAGGCGGCGCTGAAGAAGCAGGGCGGGGCGTGGACGGCCACCGTCCGGCACCCGGCCGGGCCGGGGTACGCGTCACTGCGGGCCACCGCCCGTGACGACGCCGGCAACACCGTGACCCAGCGGATCATCCAGGCGTACCGCCTGCGGTGAGCCGGCCGTCCGGGTCCGCGTGGCGGTCGCCGTCGCGGACCCGGACGGGGGTACGGCTCAGTCGTTGGCGTGCAGCGCGGCGTTGAGCGTGATGCCCTGGCCGGTGCGGGGCTTCGCCTCCAGCGCGCCGGTCACCGAGTTGCGCCAGAACAGCAGCCCGTCGACGCCGGACAGCTCGCGGGCCTTGACCACCCGGCCGTCCGGCAGCGTGACCTTGGAACCGGCGGTGACGTAGCAGCCGGCCTCCACCACGCAGTCGTCGCCGAGCGAGATGCCGATGCCCGCGTTCGCGCCGACCAGGCTGCGCTCGCCGATGCGCACCTTGTCGGTGCCGCCGCCGGAGAGCGTGCCCATGATCGAGGCGCCCGCGCCGACGTCGGAGCCGTCGCCGACCACCACGCCCTGCACGATGCGGCCCTCGACCATCGAGGTGCCCAACGTGCCGGCGTTGAAGTTGCAGAAGCCCTCGTGCATCACGGTGGTGCCGGCGGCCAGGTGCGCGCCGAGCCGGACCCGGTCCGCGTCGGCGATCCGCACCCCGGACGGCACCACGTAGTCGGTCATCCGGGGGAACTTGTCCACCCCGTAGACGGCCAGGTGGCGGCCGGCCGCCCGCTCGATGACGCGCAGCTCGTCCACCCGCTCCGGCGGGCACGGCCCGGCCGACGTCCAGGCCACGTTCGCCAGCTTGCCGAAGATGCCGTCGAGGTTCAGCTCGTTGGGCCGCACCAGGCGGTGGGAGAGCAGGTGCAACCGCAGGTACGCGTCGGCGGCGTCCTTGATCGGGTCGTCCAGCGAGCCGATCACAGTGGTCACCTCGACCGTGCGCAACCCGGGCAGCGCCCGCTCGCCGATCGCGCCCGGAGGCAGGTCGAGCACGTCGGCGCGGTCCTCGCCGGGCACCAGCGGCAGCTCGCCCAGACCCAGCTTGCCGGTCGGGTACCAGGTGTCGAGCACCTGGTCCTGTGCGGTGACGGTGGCCAGGCCGATGCCCCAGGCGGATGGTGCGGACGTCACTGTGTCACCTCTCTGCTCCGGCGGCGGCGTCCGCCGCTGCTCGCGGCCGGGGGCGCGGCACGTGTCCCTCGCGCCCACCGAGGATGACGGTACCGTGCGAGACATGCAGAACCCGTTGACCCCCGAGGTCCTGGCCGATCCGGTGGCGCTCACCCGCGCCCTGGTCGACATCGAGTCGGTGTCCCTCAACGAGAAGGCGATCGCCGACTGCGTCGAGGAGGTGCTGCGCGGTGTGCCGCACCTGACCACCTACCGGCACTCGAACACCGTCATGGCCCGTACCGACCTGGGCCGGGCGCAGCGCGTGGTGCTCGCCGGCCACCTGGACACCGTCCCGCTCAACGGCAACTTCCCCTCGACCATGCGCGGCGACCTGATGTACGGCTGCGGCACCTCCGACATGAAGTCCGGGGTCGCGTTCGCGCTGCACCTGGCGGTGACGCTGCCCGACCCGCGCTACGACGTCACGTACTTCTTCTACGAGGCCGAGGAGATCGAGTCGAAGTACAACGGCCTCACCCTCGTCGCGCAGAGCCACCCCGAGTGGCTGGAGGCCGACTTCGCGGTGCTGCTGGAGCCGACGTACGGGATCGTCGAGGCGGGGTGCCAGGGCACCATGCGGGCGGTGGTCACCACGCACGGGGAGCGGGCCCACGCGGCGCGTTCCTGGCACGGGGTGAACGCCATCCACGGCGCGAGCGAGGTGCTGCGGCGGCTGACCGCGTACGAGGCCCGCCGGGTGACGATCGAGGGCTGCGACTACCGCGAGGGCCTCAACGCGGTGCGGATCACCGGCGGGGTGGCCGGCAACGTCATCCCGGACCGCTGCGAGATCGAGATCAACTACCGGTACGCCCCGGACCGCGACCCGGCGGGCGCCGAGGCGCACCTGCGCGAGGTCTTCGCCGGCTTCGACCTGGAGGTCACCGACGCGGCGGCCGGTGCGCCGCCCGGACTGGAGAGCCCGGCGGCGCAGGAGTTCCTGGCGGCGGTCGGCGCCGCGCCGATCGGCAAGCTGGGCTGGACGGACGTGGCGCGGTTCGCCGCCATGGGCATCCCGGCGCTGAACTTCGGCCCCGGCGACCCGAACCTGGCGCACCACAAGGACGAGCACGTCGAACTGACCAAGATCCGGGACGGCGCGGCGACGCTGCACCGCTGGCTGGCCCCGGCCTGACGCGCTGCGATCACGGGGCCCGCGCCCGCCTCGCGGGCCCCGTGATCGTCAGACGGTCGTCGTCAGGGGTGCTTCCGCCTCGCCGGTCTCGCCGGTCAGGTCGGACCGGTGGCTCTCCATCATCCGGGCGCGGCGGCGCTCGGCCACCACGTCACGGATCCGCCGCTGCATCTGACGGCGGATCCGGATCATCTCGCTGTTACTGATCAACGCTGGCTCCTCCCCCGAAGGCGCGTCGCCCGGGGTATACCGGGTATGTGAATAGTAAGACGTACGTGCGACCGAATTAGTTGCCCGGATCCCAAAGATTTCTCCGGCTCCCGGGCCTGCGCGCCGGGCCGGAGCCGCTCTACTACGGTGACCCCATGGGCGAGAGCAGGGGAATGTCGGCCGGGGACGGCCAGCGGGAGGAGCGGAACCGGGGAGAACGGCACCGCGGCGCGGTGACTCTGCGCAACCGGGCGATTCCGACGAGTACGGCTGATCAGCGGCTGCTCGACTCCCGGGGCCGCAGCGACTGGAAGACCAAGGACGCCTGGCGCGCGCTGCGGATCCTCTCCGAGTTCGTCGAGGGGTTCGACACCCTCGCCGACCTGCCCCCGGCGGTGAGCGTCTTCGGCTCCGCCCGCAGCAAGCCGGACAGCCCGGAGTGCCGGATGGCCGAGGAACTGGGCGGCGCACTCGCCCGGGCCGGGTACGCGGTGATCACCGGCGGCGGTCCCGGCGTGATGGAGGCCGCCAACCGGGGCGCCGGTGAGGCCGGCGGCCTCTCCGTCGGGCTCGGCATCGAGCTGCCGTTCGAGCAGGGCCTCAACGACTGGGTCGACCTGGCCATCGACTTCCGCTACTTCTTCGCCCGCAAGACGATGTTCGTCAAGTACGCCCAGGCGTTCGTGGTGCTGCCCGGCGGCTTCGGCACCCTGGACGAGCTGTTCGAGGCGCTCACGCTGGTGCAGACCGGCAAGGTGACCCGCTTCCCGGTCGTGCTCATGGGCACCGACTACTGGCGCGGGCTGCTCGACTGGCTGCGCGGCACCATGGCCGCCGAGGGCAAGATCGGCCCGTCCGACCTCGACCTGATCCGCCTCACCGACGACGTCAACGAGGCGGTCCGGCACATCGTGGAGGCCGAGGCGGTGCTCTCCGCCGAGCAGGAGGCGGTCCGCGAGGAGGCGGTCGCCCGGGTGGCCGCCGACCAGCGCGCCGCCGCCGAGGCCGCCCCCGAGGGCCCGGCGGGACGGAGCTGACCCGTGGCCAACGTCTGTGTCTTCTGCGCGTCCTCCCGTACCCTCGACGCCCGCTGGCTGGCGCTCGCCACCGAGACCGGTGAGGAACTGGCCCGGCGCGGCCACACGCTGGTCAGCGGCGGCGGCTGCGTCGGGATGATGGGCGCCGTGGTGCAGGGCGCGCGGGCGGCCGGCGGTCGCACCGTCGGCGTCATCCCGCAGTCCCTGGTCGACCTGGAGGTCGCCGACCTGGACTCCGACGAGCTGCTGGTCACCGACAGCCTGGCCAGCCGCAAGACGCTGATGGACGAGAAGTCCGACGCGTTCGTCGCGCTGCCCGGTGGCCTCGGCACGCTCGACGAGCTGTTCGAGGTCTGGACCACCGCCACCCTGGCCCTGCACGCCAAGCCGATGGTGATCGTCGACGTGGACGGCTTCTACCGGCCGCTGCTCGACTGGATCCGCGGGCTCGGCGAGCAGCGGTTCCTCAAGCCGGCCGCGCTGGACCTGCTGATGGTCGCCGACAGCGTCCCCGCCGCCCTGGACCTGATCGACACCCGCCTGACCTGACCCCGCACGCCCGGTCGGCCGCCCGTGCGTGATCGACACCAGTACGGGGAGCTGGTGGTGTCGGGGCCGGTGTGATGTGGCCGTTTCCCCGTGGTGGTGTTGATCTAGGAGTTTGATGCCGCCACCTCGCCGAAGTGGCGTGGACGCCGGGGGCCGGACGTGAGGGCGTAGCCCGGCAACGGTGCACGCCGCATGCGGGTGAGCTGGTGACGGGCGGGACGGCGGCCGGTTTCCGGGTGTCGTACCGGCGTGGTGGGATGTCGGTGATGCAGGCGTACCGGTTGGTGCGCCGGCCCGGCGGCGCACCAACCGGTACCTGT
>NZ_RCVK01000148.1:0-25089 GCF_003667485.1 Micromonospora sp. BL1 | reverse complement strand
GGTGCGTCCGGTGCGGCGGCCGGGGAGGCGGATGACGGCGCCGGCGTCGTGCAGCGCGGGTGCGAGCGCGCCGGTCCGGCCGCCGTGGCCGCGCTGGAGGGCGGCGAGCAGCGCGGCGGCGGGCAGCGGCCGGGCGAACAGGTGGCCCTGCCCTGCGGCGCAGCCGAGTTCCCAGAGCGCGCGGCGTTGCGGTTCGCTCTCCACGCCCTCGGCGACCACCGTGAGGTCGAGGCTGCGGCCGAGGTCGAGGGTGGAGCGGATCACGGCGGCGGCTTCGGGTGCGGTCTCCATGGCGCCGACGAAGCTGCGGTCGATCTTCAGTTCGTGCACGGGGATGCGGGAGAGCAGGGAGAGCGACGAGTAGCCGGTGCCGAAGTCGTCGAGTGCCAGCCGGACGCCGGAGTCACGCAGGCGGCTGAGTACGCGGTCGACCACGTCGAGCTGGCTGAGCGTGAGCGTCTCGGTCAGTTCCAGCACGAGCCGGTCCGGCGGGAGGTCGTGGGCGCGCAGCCGGGCCAGCACCGCGCCGGGGAAGCGGGCGTCGAGCAGGCTGCGTGGGGACACGTTGACCGAGACGGGCAGGTCGAAGCCGGCGTCGCGCCAGGAGCCGGCGGCGATGAGCGCCTGGTCGAGGATCGCCTCGGCGAACGCGGGGAGCAGCCCGGAGCGTTCCACCGCTTCGAGGAAGCGCAGCGGGTCGATGAGCCCGTGGGTGGGGTGGTGCCAGCGGGCCAGGGCTTCGGCGCCGATCACCTCGCCGCCGGCCAGGTCGACGATGGGCTGGAAGTTGACCGTGAACTCGTGGTCGGCGACGGCGCGGGGCAGTTCGCCACCGAGGGTGAGCCGGCTCAGGTCGGCGGTGTCGCGGGCCGGCGCGTACGTGGCGACGCGTTGGCCGGCGCGTTTGGCCTGGTACATGGCCACGTCGGCGCGGCGCAGCAGTTCCGCCATGCCGCCGGTGGCGGGGGCGACGGCGATGCCGCCGCTGGCCTCCACGCTGATCCGCATGCCGTCGAGGTCCAGCGGGTCGTGCAGCGCGGCGAGCAGGGCCTCGGCGCGGTGGGCGGCGACGGCCGGGGCGGGCAGGCCGCGCAGGAGTACGGCGAACTCGTCGCCGCCGAGCCGGGCGACCAGGTCGTCGGGGCGGGCCGCGTCGCGCAGCCGTTCGGCGACCTGGATCAGCACCCGGTCACCGGCGCCGTGCCCGAGGGTGTCGTTGACCTCCTTGAAGTGGTTGAGGTCGATCAGCACCAGCGCGGTGACGCCGTCGGCGTGCCGGGTGGTGAGCTGGGCGCTGCCCTCGTCGAGCAGGTGTCGCCGGTTGGACAGGCCGGTGAGGGCGTCGTGGGTGGCGGCGTAGGCGTGGTCCTCGGCGATGCGGGCGAGTTCGGCGTACGCCTGGGCGTTGCGGACCGCCGTGCAGAGGGCGGAGGCGAAGGTACGCAGGGTGTACTGCTCGCGTTCGGAGAGTTCGACCGGGCCGGCGAACCGGAGCCGCAGCACGCCGACGTCGTCGGTGCGGTTGTGGCCCTCCAACGGGACCGGCATGACCTGACCGTCGACGGCGCTGGGCTGCGGGCCTGTTCCGTCGTACGCGATGTCGGTGCCGTTGCCCCGGACGGTGCGTCCGCCGTCGCGCAGCTCGATCTCGACCTCGTCGGCGGAGAAGAGTTCGCTGGCCTCGGTGACCGCGGTGGTGAGCACCTGGTCGAGGTCGACCACGTTGAGGGCGTCGGTGGCGCGGGCCAGGCGTTGCCATGCCTGCTGCTCGGTGCGGGTGCGGATCCGGGCGGAGTAGGCCAGGTGCAGGCTGAGGACGAGCGGTGGCACGGCGAGCAGCAATCGGGGGTCGGCTCGCAGGATGAGTACCGTGCACGCGGCGACGAGGAAGCGGACCGCGAAGCCGGCGACCCGCAGGTCGAGGTCGGTGCGGAACTGCCGGACGACGGGCGTCCCGGACGCGAGCGCGATGACCGGCATGGCCAGGAGATCATCGAGGAGCGCCGCTACCAGGTAGACGATGGCCAGGGTGCCTATGAGGCCACCTATCGACGGCGACTCACCCGGCCAGTCGAGGAGCGACGCGACGGCAACCGTGCCGCCTGCGATCAGCACGTTCTTGCCGATTCCGAAGGCTGACTTGATTGCCGGCAGACGAAGGATGATCGAGGACGCGGCGACACCCAGGACGGTGCTGGCGACGACCCAGGAGGCCGGCGCGATCGCTACACCTAACACCACAGCTGTTTCGACCCAGGCGATGGAGTGCGTGGTGGAGCGGATCCGGATCGACGCCTTGACGACACCGCCCAGCGTGATCATGAAGATGAGCGTGGCGAAGGTTCCGATGTCCCGGACCGAATCGGGAAGAGTTCGGGGCAGGGAGGCGACGGCGCCGACCACCACGCCTGACGCGAGAACGACGATGAGACCGACGAGCGTCAGCAGACGTCGATCGGTCCCAGCATCGCGTCGTCCGGCGGTGCGACTCATGCAGCTCCCAGGGCTGAGAGGCTGACGCACGTCGCTGGTGGGTTGCCAGCGGCGTGACCAAGAGCTTACCGCGAGGAGTTTCTCGGCGAGAAGTGCCGCATTTCAGTGCCACTCGCTACCGCGCATCTCCGAACTCCTTTCCTGCTCTTTTCGAAGCCTTTACGGCGGGGCAAAACCTCGAAAGGAGCTTAGGAGAGGAAAGGTCCTGGTTAGAAGACATAAATGTCGCTATGCGCAATATCAGCTAAGTCTGTGCTAATTAATGACGTTCTGTCCATCGTGGTGATGCAGAGCGAAGTCGCAAGTATCCTGCCGGTGCTTGCCCGGTTGCGGATTGCAACCAGGGTCAGCCGCACCTCGCGTGATGCTGTCAGCCTGGGTGACCCTTAGGCGGGAATACAACCGTCGGGCGGCGCAGCTTTCATGCCTCAATGGCCGCATCGGTGGCGCCCCTGCTCCTCGGTAGCCGGTCAGCGACGGCCCGCAGTGAAGACTAGGATTCAACTAGCGTAATTGAGTTCGCGAAATCCGGAGTCGGACGGCGTGAAGATTCGGGTTCTCGGCGGCCTGGCGGCGTACCACGAGGGCGGGTCGGTGCACCTCGGCACCCCGAAGCAGCAGCTTGTTCTGGGGATGCTCGCCGTACACGCGGGTCGGCTCGTGACCCTCGACAAGCTGGTGGACGAACTGTGGCCAGACTCGCCTCCTCGCTCGGCCGTACCTAACGTCCGCACATATGCGGCCAACCTCAGGCGGACGTTCGTCGATGCCGACGGAGAAGCGGTGGTCGTTCGCCAGCCGGGCGGATACCAACTGTTGATCGGTCCGGATGCGGTCGACCTGGCCCGGATCGAGCGCCAGGTCGCCCACGGGCGTGCCATGGTCGACGCAGGCCAGGCAAGCGCCGCAATCCGTGTGCTCACCGATGCTGTCGACGACTGGTCGGGTCTACTTCTTCCCGGGCTGCCACTGGGGCCGGTGTTGTCCGCCCGCCGCGAAGTGGCCGAACGGGAACACGAGGCTGCGTTGGTGCTCCTGGCCGGCTTACACCTGGGCTCTGGGCGGCCGGAGGAGGCCATCCGGCTTCTTCGACCCCATGCCGCCCGTCAACCCACCCGGGAACGGCTTCAGACGGTTCTCATGGAAGCTCTGATTGCTGGTGGGGACTCGGCCGGAGCGTCCGCCGTCTACCGGTCCACTCGGGCGGCGCTAAATGAAGAATTGGGCGTGCGGCCGGGTTCGCGGCTGGACGAGCTGCATCGAAAGGCACTTGAGGCCGGCCGGCGGCTGCCGAACTCGCCTGACCGGTCGGCGTCCCCTGAAGGGGCGCCTTCCGTAAGTTGGCTTCCTCGGCCGACAACCGACTTCGTCGGTCGACAGGACGTGCTGGACCGGCTGCTGCGCGAAATCAGGAGACGTTCGGAGCAGGCGGCCGTCATCCAGGTGATCGACGGGATGGCGGGCTGCGGCAAGACGACTCTCGCAGTCCGGCTGGCCGAGCTGTTGCGAACGCGGCATCCGGACGGCCAGCTGTTCGTCGATCTGCGAGGCCATGGAGAAACCGCCGCTCTGGAACCGCAGGCGGTCCTGTTGACACTGCTTCGACAGTTGGGCGTGCCTCCAGGGCGGGTGCCGACCGACTTCGAGGATCGAGCCGATCTCTGGCGCCGTGAGCTGGCACAACGCAGGACGGTGCTGGTCTTGGACAACGCGGCGAGCGTTGAGCAGGTGCTCCCGCTGTTGCCCGAAGGCGTGGGAACCGTAGTGCTGATAACCACGCGGTCGAGGCTGCTCGCAACCGAACTTGGAGTTCCGGAGTCCCTGGGAGTCCTGACCTCTGCCGAGGCCGTCGCCCTGCTCGCCTCCACCGCTGGTGCAGATCGGGTGCGAGCGGAGGCGGAGGCGGCAGACGAGGTGGTACGCCGCTGCGGCTGTCTTCCCCTGGCCATACGGCTTGCAGGAGCACGGTTGGCGCACCGCCCGAGTTGGCTGGTTGCGGATCTGGCGGCTCGACTCGCCGACGAACGCGGTCGGCTAGGCCAGATCGCAGTAGGTGACCGGACGTTGGTGGACGCGTTCTCGACCTCCTATGAACCGCTCGATGAGCGAAGTCGGCAGGTGTTCCGGCTTCTCGCGCTTCATCCCGGCGACGATCTCAGTTCACCGATGGCGGCGGCATTGGCCGATCTCCCGCTTCCCGAGACCGAGCGGGTTCTTGACGAACTGGTGGATCGCCATCTGCTCGAGGAGAAGACGAGCGGGCGCTATCGGTTGCACGACCTGGTTCGCGAGTACGCCAGTGGGCTCTCGCGGCGCATCGATCCGCCGCGGGTTCTACGGGAGGCGACAGACCGGCTTCTCGAGCTGTGTCTTCACGCTGCACTGTCCGTGGCGCTGGAGCTGGAGCCGCGCCTGAAGGCAAGCGAGCTGGTCGCCGAGCCGCCTTCCCGCCCGGATCTGGTTGCGGCGATCAGCCCGGACATAGAATGGCTGGAACGCGAACGGAATACCCTCACTGCTCTCGTGGTTTACGCCACACAAATGGGTCATGACCAATTCTCCTGGCGGCTGGCGCGCTCGCTCTGGCGCTTTTTCTACATGAGAACGTATTTCGACGACATGCTGTCGACCCACCGGTGTGGCTTGCGCTCCGCCCAGCGTCTCGGCGATCGAAAGGCGACCGCCCAGATGCAGAACTACCTCGCCTCCGCCTACGTGCGAACCGGTGACTATCCCGCAGCGACCAAACTGGTGGAGTCAGCGGTTGAAATTTACGAGGAGTTGGGCGACACGCGTAATGCGGCTCGGTACCGTGCCAATCTTACGGTCGTCTACTGGTTGACGGGGCAACTCGAGGCGGCGGCGCATTTGGGCGCGTATCTACGACGGGAGGTGTTGCTGGGCCGCCATGCCTGGATCGATCTCGTGCTACCGAATCACGGCATCGCGCTGGCAGCGATCGGTAGGTACCAGGAGGCGTTGCAACTTCATCGATTACACCTGTTCCTGGCGAGATCTGCATCAGACCAATTTCAATTGCTCAATGCTCTGGGGCACATCGGCATGGTCAGGTCGAGGATGGGGGACTTCGAACCTGCTGTTCGGATCATGGAAGCTTCGCTGCGGCTACGGGATCGGACCGGCCACCGCTACGGCGAGCCGGAGCTTCGGGTGGATCTCGGCATCGCCCTACGTGAGCTCAACCGGTTGGACGAAGCTCGTCATCAGCACGAAACAGCCTTGCGGTTGGCGCTCGAAAATGGTGAACGCCACGCTCAGTGCGCCGCCTTTAACGAACTCGGTACGACCGCCGGAGCCCAGGGATACCCGCAGGAAGCGATTCGCCTGCATGAACAGGCTCTGAAGCTGGCCAGCCGTATCGCACACCCTCAGGAACAAGGCCGTGCTCTGACTCGGCTCGGTAGTCTCCTGTCGGACAAGGATCCGGACGAAGCGCGCCGGCTGTGGCGGAGGGCGCTGGCCATCTTCGAGCGAATCGGTGGACCGGAACAGCAGCGAGTCCGCGCTCTGCTCCTCGGCGTGAGCCACTGAACCGGCTTATCGATTTCTTATCGCGGCGTTCGTTAGCGTCCCCGGCATCGGCCACGGGGTGGGTCCACCGTCCGAGCGGACCCGGCCGAACGAGGCCCCCACCGTCAGTTCCCCCCAGCGAATCGGCGGTGGGCAGGTGAGGGAGGAGCGTCGTGCACCGGCACCCGACACGACGCTCCTCCCCGCCGCAGGCCGGGGCACCCGCGGCGTCGTACCCGGCGGATAGGGTCGGGCCGTGACCGAACCCGCGCAGCTCACCCACGTCGACCCGGCCGGTGCGGCCCGGATGGTCGACGTCTCCGCCAAGCCGGTCTCGGGCCGGCTCGCGGTCGCCGCCGGCCGCCTCCGCACCACCGCCGAGGTGGTGGACCTGCTGCGCCGCGACGGCCTGCCCAAGGGCGACGCGCTGGCCGTCGGCCGGCTCGCCGGCATCATGGGGGCCAAGCGCACGCCCGACCTGATCCCGCTGTGCCACCCGATCGCGCTGCACGGCGTCACCGTCGACCTGGAGCTCACCACCGACACGGTGGAGATCACGGCTACGGCGAAGACCGCCGACCGCACGGGCGTCGAGATGGAGGCGCTGACCGCGGTGGCGGTCGCCGGGCTCGCCCTGGTCGACATGGTGAAGGCGGTCGACCCGGCCGCGTCGGTGGACGCCGTGCGGGTGCTCCGCAAGGAGGGCGGCAAGACCGGCGAGTGGGTCCGGCCGGAGGACCGGCCGTGATCCGGGCCCGGGTGATCGTGGCGTCCAACCGGGCCGCCGCCGGGGTGTACGAGGACACCAGCGGTCCGCTGCTCGTGACCGGGCTGCGCGAGCTGGGGTGCGAGGTCGACGCGCCGGTGGTCGTGCCGGACGGCGAACCGGTCGGTGACGCCCTGCGCGCGGCCCGCGCCGACGGCGTCGACGTGGTACTGACCAGCGGTGGCACCGGCATCACCCCGACCGATCGCACGCCCGACGTGACGCGCGCGCTGCTCGACTACGAGATCCCCGGCATCGCCGAGGCGATCCGCGCGCACAGCCGCGACACCGTGCCGACGGCGGCGTTGTCCCGAGGGCTGGCCGGGGTGACCGGCCGGACGCTCGTGGTCAACCTGCCCGGCTCGCGGGGTGGTGCCCGGGACGGCCTGGCCGTGCTCGGGCCGATCCTGCGGCACGCCGTCGACCAGCTTCGCGGCGGCGACCACTGAACCCGCGAGACACGTGCCCCGGCGCTAGGCTCGCCGGATGAGCACGGAAACCGAAGCCGCCACGGCCGAGGCGGGCACGCCACCCCCGGCCGGGTGGGAGGAGGCCCGCTCCCGGGTGTACGCGGTGGGCCTGTCCGCCGCGCTTCCCGCGGTCGCCCGTCCGCTGGCCGAGGCCGACGGGCACACCCTGGCCGAGCCGCTGACCACGCGTACCGACCTGCCCGCGTTCCCGACCTCCAGCGTGGACGGCTGGGCGGTGCGCGGCCCGGGGCCGTGGCGGGCTGTCGGGCGGGTGCTCGCCGGGCACACCGCGCCTCCGTTGGAAGCCGACGGCAGCACGGTGGAGATCGCCACCGGCGCGATGGTTCCCGAGGGCACGACGGCGATCCTGCGGATCGAGGAGTCGACGCGTACGGCGGACGGCCTGGTGTCCGGCACGCCCCGAAAGGCGCCGGAGTGGCGGGAGCCGGGCGAGGAGGCGTGCCTCGGGGAGGAACTGCTGCCCGCCGGCACCCCCGTGGACCCGGCGGTGATGGGCCTGGCCGCCTCCTGCGGGCTCGACACGCTGCGGGTCCGCCGCCCACCCCGGGCCGCGCTGCTGGTCTTCGGCGACGAACTGCTCACCTCCGGTCCGCCCGGTGCGGGCCGGGTCCGTGACGCGCTCGGTCCGTCGGTGCCGGCCTGGCTGCGCCGCTACGGCTGCCAGGTGCGCGCGGCCGACGTGGTCGGCCCGGTCGCCGACACGCTGCCCGCGCACGTGGCGGCGCTGCGGGGCGCGCTCGCCACCGCCGACCTGGTCTGCACCACCGGCGGCACCATGCACGGTCCGGTCGACCACCTGCACCCGACGCTGGAGGCGCTCGGCGCCGACTACGTGGTGAACACCGTGGCGGTGCGTCCCGGTTTCCCGATGCTGCTCGCCCGGCTGGTGGACGGCGACGGGCGGGTGCGGTTCGTGGCCGGCCTGCCCGGCAACCCGCAGTCAGCGGTGGTGGCGCTCGTGTCGCTCGTCGCGCCCCTGCTCGCCGGTCTCACCGGCCGGCCGATGCCGGTGCTGCCGCACGTGACGCTCGCCGAGCCGATTCCCGGGCGTGGCGACTACACCCATCTGGCGCTGGCCCGCTGGGACCGCGTCGCCGGCACCGCGTACCCGGTGCGGCACGTCGGCTCGGCGATGCTGCGAGGGCTGGCCGGCGCGGACGGGTTCGCGGTCGTCCGGCCCGGCACCAGCGGCGCGGCCGGCGACCGGGTGCCGCTCGTGCCGCTGCCACTGACCCCCGGGGAGCGATTCGGGTGAGTGCGACGAACGAGCCGACGGGAGACGTCGTGACAGTGGAAGCAGGCGTGGTGCTCGGCGCGGTGACCGACCGGCCGCTCGACCTGGCCGCGCACGAGGCGGCGGTCGCCGACCGCCGGGCCGGCGCGGTGGTGTCCTTCCAGGGCGTGGTCCGCGACCACGACCACGGGCGGGGGGTCACCCGGCTGGAGTACGAGGGCCACCCCACCGCCGAGGCGGTGCTGCGCGAGGTGGCGGCCGAGGTCGCGGCCGACCCGCAGGTGTACGCGGTGGCGGTGTCGCACCGGATCGGCCCGCTGGAGATCGGGGATGTGGCACTGGTGGCGGCCGTCAGCACGGCGCACCGGGCGGCCGCGTTCGCCGCCTGCGCACGCCTGGTCGACGAGGTGAAGGCGCGCCTGCCGATCTGGAAGCGCCAGGTCTTCGACGACGGCACCGAGGAGTGGGTGAACTGCCCCTGAACGCTCAGCGCCGGGCGGCGAGCGCGGCGGTGCGGCCCAGCCGCTCGTGGTAGAACGCCGGTTCGGCGCCGGGGCGCCACGGCAGCGCCGCGACGAGCACGATCAGCGCGATGGCCAGGGAGTTCTCCATCAACGCGCCGAACAGGCCGTCCTGGTAGTGGGACACCTCGGGGAGCTGGTGCTCGTACGGCCAGATCGGTGAGATCAGGAACAGCAGGTAGAGCCCGAGCGCGCCGACGCCGTGGCGGAGCCCGGTGAGCGTCGGGTACCAGATCGGCGGGCGCAGTGCCGGCACGCCGTTGGCCGACGGTCCGCCGGTGCCGCGCGGCGGCAGGCCGCGGCTGGCTTCGCGGCGGCGTACCGCGGCGTCGGCCAGCACGATGATCGCCGGGATGACCCAGATCAGGTGGTGCGACCAGGAGATCGGGCTGATCACGTTGGCGGTGAGCCCGACCAGCGTGAACGCGGTCAGCTCGTCGCCGTCGGCGCGGGCGCTCATCGCCCGGGACAGGCCCAGCGCGAGGATCAGCACCGAGAACGCCAGCCAGAGCAGGCCGGGCGTCTCGATCGAGTCGTAGAGCCGCGCCAGCAGACCGGCGAGGGACTGGTTGGCGGTCATGTCCGCCGCACCGACCCGCTCGGTCTGCCACAGCACGCCGGTGAAGTACGCGCGGGACTCCTCACCGAGTACGCCGAACGTCGCGATGGTCACGCCGACAGCGGTGCCGACGGCGGTGAGCGCGGCCCGCCACTGCCGGGTGAGCATCAGGTAGGCCACGAACAACGCCGGGGTGAGCTTGACCGCTGTGGCGAGCCCGATGCCCACACCGGCCCAGGCGCCGCTGTAGACGAACCGGGCCAGCGGCGAGTCGGCCGTCTCGTAGTGGGTGCCCCGCTTGGCCCGCCAGCGCAGGCCCACCATGTCCGCCATGATCAGCACGAAGAGCAGCAGGTTGACCTGCCCGTAGCCGAGCGTCTCCCGGGACGGCTCGATGGCGACCGCGAGCGGGGTGGCGATGCCGACGGTGAACCAGAGCGGCCAGCCGAGCCGGTCCACGATGGGGCGCAGCAGCGCGGCGAGGACGACGGCGAGCGCGCCGATGCTGGCGAACGCGTTGACGAAACCGGCGCCGTCGACCGGCAGCCAGGACATCGGCAGCATGACCAGGGCGGCGAACGGCGGGTAGGTGAAACCCAGCGTGGTCGAGGGCGCGACGAAGTCGTACAGCTCGTTGCCGCCGGCCCACCACAGCACCGCGCCGTGGTAGATCTTCATGTCGAAGAAGTTGTACGGCCGTCCGAAGGCGCCGATGGCGAGCCACGCGGCGTACGACACGGCGGCGACGACGCCGAGACGCATGACGATCCGGCGGTCGACGCGGGAGGTCGGGGCGAGGCGGTTGGTCCGTCTACCGACTGTCGTCGGCATGGCGTGGCCACCCCCGTACCAAGGTCGTCGTACCCGTCCAGGTCCAGAACGGAGCCTAGAACGGCGCCTCACGTTGCTGCCTCCCGCGTTACGCGACCGTGTCCGATCCCACACGTGTTTTTGACATTTCCACCGCGTTAACGGGTCTCGGACGGTTCAGGTGATTGGTGGCCTTGCGGGGGGTGGCGGCCGTACGAAAACGCTTGTCAGCCGGGCATGCGGCGGGCGGTCGACGCGGAGCGTACGGCGATCTTCGCCTCGCGTCGCGCGGTGCGGACCGCACGCTTGACCGACCGGCGCGAGTGGTCGATCCGGTGTCCGGCGCGCCAGCGCAGGCCCGGCTTGCCCTCGGTGTCGGCGGCGGCGAGGAGGAGGCCGCCGAGCAGGCCGAGGTTCTTCAGGAAGTGGATCTGGTTGTTGTTGCGGGCGGCCGGGTCGTCGTTGTTCCAGAAGGCGTGACCGGCGGCGGTGGTCGGGATCAGCGTGGCCGCGAGCACCAGCGCGGCCGGACGGGTGAACCGGCCGGTGGCGAACATCAGGCCGCCGACGAGCTGGGTGGCGGCGTTGGCCCGGATCAGCGAGACCGTGTCGGTGGGGATGCGGGGGTGCACGTTCTGGATCAGCGGGGCGACCTTCCCGGTGACCGGTTCCGCGGCCTGCACCAGGCGTTCCGGGTTGCGCAGGTTGCGGGCGCCGCTGACCACGAAGATGCCGCTCAACATGACTCGGGCGAGGGAGCGCACGGGCTTCATGGCTCAGTCTTACCCCGTCGGGGACGTCGTCATCCCCGCAACACACGAAAGGTATCGGCCGACGTGGACGTCCGATCGGTATCGATTTCAGCGACCGTCGCGGATGGACCGGTCGCGTTCGGTAAGGTCGCGCGGGTGACGACGCTGCGACTGCGCCCGGAGGGCCCCGCCGACGAGGCGCCGGTGGCCCGGGTGCTGGCCGCCGCCTTCGCCCGTCCCGACGTGGCCACCCCACCGGAGGTCGGCCTGGTCGAGGAGTTGCGGCACAGCCCGGCGTGGATTCCGGAGCTGGCCATGGTCGCCGAGTACGGCGGCGAGGTGGTGGCGTACGCGCTGCTCACGCGCGTCGGCGTACGCACCGAACGCGGCACCTGGCCGGCGCTGGCCCTGGGTCCGGTGGCGGTGGCCCGGCACCGGCAGCGGCTGGGGCACGGCACGGCGGCGGTGCAGGCGGCGCTGGACGCCGCGACCGAGCTGGGCGAACGGCTGGTGGTGGTGCTGGGCGATCCGGCCTACTACCGGCGGTTCGGGTTCGGCCCGGCCGACCGGCTGGGCCTGACCAGTCCCTGGTCCGGGCTGGGGGAGCCGTGGCAGGCGCTGGTGCTGCCGCCGTCGGCGAGCGGAGAGCCGCCACCGCCGGCCGGCGAGGTGGTCTTCCCGCCGCCGTGGTCGCGGGTCTGAGGCCGTTTTAAAAGCAGCGGTCAGGCGGGCTGGGTGCGCAGGTAGCGGCCGAAGTGCGGCACTGTGAACGCCACGGTTCCCCGCTCGCCGGAGTAGATCAGCCCCTTCTTGATCAGTGCGTCCCGGGCCGGGGAGAGACTGGCCGGCTTGCGGCCGAGCGCGCGGGCGATCTCGGCGGTGGGCACCGCCGCGTCCATGTCGTCCCGGCCGCCCTCCTCGCCGTCCACCAGCGCCAGCGTGGCCATCGCGCGCATGTACTCGCGTTCGGCGGGGGTGGCCCGCTCGAACCGGGAGCCGAAGAACCCCACCGCCAGCTCGGCCTCCGCCTCCGGCGCGGCGACCCGGACGTCCGCAGCGGTGATCGGTGAGCGGGGCGCGTGGTCCCAGGTGGCCTTGCCGTACGCCTGGACGAAGTAGGGATAGCCGCCGGACTTCTCGTAGAGCAGGTCGAGGGCCTTCTGCTCGTACTCGACCTCCTCCCGCTCGGCCGGCGCGCAGAGCGCCTGGTCGGCGGCGATCCGGTCGAGCCGGTCGATGCGCTGGTAGCGGTAGAGCCGCTCCGAGTAGGACTTGGCGGCGCTGAGGACTGCGGGCAGGTGCGGCAGTCCCGCGCCGACGACGATGAGCGGCGCGCCGAGCTGGGACAGCTCGTGGCAGGCGGCGCAGAGCGCGGAGACGTCCTCGGCGCCGACGTCCTGCATCTCGTCGATGAAGACGGCGATGCCGGTGCCGACGTCGGTGGCGACCGCCGCCGCGTCGCTGAGCAGCTCGACCAGGTCGATCTCGATGTCGCCGGAGTCGGCGCGTCCGCTGCTGGCCGGCACGTCGATGCCGGGCTGCCAGCGGTCGCGCAGCTTGGGCGCCGCGCCGCCGCGCCCGGTGGGAGCGGAGCGTTGCGCGAACGCCTTGAGTACGCCGAGGAACGCGTCGATCCGGTCCGGGGCGCGGTGCCGGGGCGCCAGTTCGCGGACCGCCATGTGCAGCGCGGCGGCGATCGGCCGGCGCAGCGACTGGTCCGGCCGGGCCTCGATCTTGCCGGTGCCCCAGAGGTGGTTGATCGCCTCGGAGCGCAGCGTGTTGAGCAGGACCGTCTTGCCCACTCCCCGCAGGCCGGTGAGCATCAGGCTGCGTTCGGGGCGACCGCGCGCGATCCGTTCCAGCACCACGTCGAAGACGTCCAGTTCCCGCCCCCGCCCGGCGAGTTCGGGCGGGCGCTGGCCGGCGCCCGGTGCGTACGGGTTGCGGACCGGATCCACGAATCGCACAGTATCGGGTTCTCTAGCGACCAGGCTAGATGCGCGTAGAGGCGGCTACCGCGTGTCGGCCTCGACACAAAACTAGGGCTGTCTAGCGTGGATGCTAGACAGCCCTAGTTTTGGCTACCGGCCCTGACTCGCCGCGCGCCTCTCGCTGCCGGCGCTCAGCGGCGCTTCAGGCAGAGCACGAAGTCGAGCGTGTCCAGTTCGCTGTCGAAGAAGTACCAGTCGGTGTAGCCGGCCACCTTCCCGCACTTCGCCTCCGCGTCCTTCTTGCCGCTCGTCGCGCCGTCGATGCGGCGCAGCACCTCGTACGTCTTCGGGGCGCAGTCGGCGATCACCAGCTTCGGCTGGCCGCCGCCACCCTCGTTGGCGACGCACTGGCCCGCCTTGACGAACCGCGGATCGGTGGAGGAGGCCGGGGCCGCCGTCGTGGGCGTCGTGTCGGCCGGATCGCTCGGCGGCGCCTCGCTCGAATCCGCAGCCGGCGGGGTGGCAGCGGTCGTACCGCCGGTCGGGGTCTGCTGGTCCCGGCCCACCATCCAGTACGCCCCGGCGCCGCCCAGCAGCAGCACGGCCAGCACGATCACGACCACCAGCAGCGGACCCTTCCCGCGCTTCGGCTGCGTCGGCTCGGCGTACGGCGGCTGGCCACCGCCGTACTGCGGCCCGGCGTAGGGGTCGCCCGGGTGGCCCTGCTGCGGCGGCCCGGGGGACCAGGCCGGACCGGGCTCGTAGCGCTGCGTCGGCGGCCCGTACCGGTCGGCGGGCCCGTACTGCTGCTTGGGCGGGCCGTACTGGTCGGCGGGCGGGCCGTACTGGTCGGCCGGCGGACCGTACGGCCGCGCGCCCGGCGGGCCGTACTGCGGGTCGGGTTGCGGGGCGTAACGCGGGTCGCCCTGCGGCGCGTAGCGGGGATCGGGCTGCGGGGCGTAGCCGTCGTCGGGCCGCCCCCAGGGCTCGGGAGAGCCGCCGCCCGGTGGACCAGAGTTCGACATGAACGCCTCCTGCGTACGCCAGTGCTGAGAGGCCGGCCACCAACTGGGGACGCCGACGCCGTGGTCACCGTAGCGTGGTCCCACGATGAGCTCACGCCCCACGAGTGCGACGAACGTCGTCGATTCCGCGACGCCGCCGGCCCGCACCGCGCTGATCTGGACCGCCCTCGTGCTGGTCTACCTGCTCTGGGGCTCGACCTACCTGGGCATCCGGGTCGCGGTCGAGTCCCTGCCGCCACTCATCTCCGCGGCGATGCGGTTCGCCGCCGCCGCGGTGGTGCTCGCCGCGGTGCTGCGCCTGCGGCGCGGACCGGGCGCTCTGCGGGTGCCCGCGCGCCGCGTCGGCTCCGCCGCGCTCGTCGGCGTGCTGCTGCTGGCCGGCGGCAACGGTCTGGTGGTGCTCGCCGAGTCCGGGCCGCCCGGCACCGCCGTACCCTCCGGTGTCGCCGCGCTGCTCGTCGCCACGGTGCCGCTGCTCGTGGTGCTGCTGCGCATGGCAGGCGGGGACCGGCCGCGACCGTGGACGTTCCTCGGGGTGGCGCTCGGCTTCGCCGGCCTGGTCCTGCTCGTGCTGCCCCGCGACGGGGTGGACGGCGTGCCGGTGGCCGGCGCGCTGACAGTGGTGGCAGCGGCGGCGAGCTGGTCGGTCGGCTCGTACCTGTCCGGGAAGATCCTGATGCCCGCCGACCCGTTCGTGGCCACCGTCTACGAGATGGTGGCCGGCGCGGCGGTGCTCGCGCTCGTCGGCGTGGCCCGGGGCGAGCTGCGCGGCTTCTCCTTCGCCGACGTGACCGGACGGTCCTGGGCGGCGATGGCCTACCTGATGGTGGCCGGATCGCTCGTCGCGTTCACCGCGTACGTCTGGCTGCTCGCCCACGCGCCGATCTCCCTGGTCTCCACGTACGCGTACGTGAACCCGGTGGTCGCGGTGGCGCTCGGCGCGTTGTTCGTCGCGGAACCGATCACCTCGCAGGTGCTGATGGGCGGCGCGGTCATCGTGGTCGGCGTGGCGGTGGTGGTGAGCACCGAGCGACCCCGCCGGTCCCCGCCACCAGCCGTCGACGGGGCAGCCGGAGAACCTGCCCGGCGGTAGCGTCCCGGTCCGTGTCGGCGCTGCTGGTGACGGGGGTCGCGCTGCTCGGCGCGACGGCCGGGTGGGCGGCGGTGCCGGTCGGCCGGTCGTTCGTCCCAGTGCCCGCCGGCCGTGCTCCGCGCCGGGCCACGTTCGCCGTGGCCGGCGCCGTGGTGTTCGGCGGGCTCGCCGCCGCCCGGGGCGGCGAGCCGGCGCTGCCCGCGTTGCTGCTGGTTGCCGCCGCCGGGCTGGTCCTCGCGGTCACCGACGTGTCCGCGCTGCGGCTGCCCGACCCGCTCGTCGGCGTGGTCGCGCTCGGCGGCGGGCTCGGCCTGACCGCTGCCACGGCGACCGCCGGTGAACCGCGCCGCCTGGCCGTCGCGGTGGCCGGGGCCGCGCTCTCCTTCACCGGGTACGCGTTGCTGGCGCTGCTGCCCCGCGCCCGGCTCGGCTTCGGCGACGTGAAGCTCGCCGCCGCGCTCGGGTTGCCGCTGGGCTGGCTCGGCTGGCCGGCGCTGCGCCTCGGGCTGCTCCTGCCGCACGTGCTCGCCGGCCTCGCGGTGCTCGTCCTGCTCGCCGCCGGCCGGGTACGCCGGGACACGCCGGTGCCGTTCGGCCCGGCGCTGCTCGGCGGCGCGTGGCTCGCCGCCGTCCTCACCTGAACCGCCGCAGGCCCGGTCCGGGCTCGTGGCCCGGTCCGGGCTCGTGGCTCGGTCCGCGTTCGTGGCCCGCCGGAACCGCGCCGGTCAGATCAGCCGGAGCTGGTGGTCCTTCGGGCGGCGGGGTTCGGTCGCGTCCAGGCGCTCGAACAGCGCCGGGTCGATCACGTCGAGGAACGGCGACGGGCGAGAGTCGCGTTCCGCGCCGTGCCGGGCGCGCCGGCCCGCGTGGCTGACGTAGAGCCGGTCCTGCGCCCGGGTCAGCCCGACGAAGAACAGCCGCCGCTCCTCGGCCACCGCGTCGTCGTCCGGCTCGCTTCCGGGCCAGCGCAGCGGCAGCAGACCGTCCTCGGCGCCGACCAGGAACACCACCGGGAACTCCAGGCCCTTCGCGGCGTGCAGCGTGAGCAGCGTGACGGCCTCGGCACGAGGGTCGAGCGCGTCCACCTCCGCGCCGGTGGCGAGCTGGTTGAGGAACAGCTCCAGGTCGTCGCCGCAGCGCCGGGCCAGCGGGGTGAGCAGGTCCACCGCCGTGCGGACGTCCTCGGGGCGTACCGCGCCGGAGCCGTCCAGCGTGGGCACCGCGAAGCGCTCGGCCAGGATCTGCCCGGCCTGGCGTACCCGGGCGGCGAGCGAGCCGTCGAGACCGGCGTGGCGCAGCTCGCGGGCGATGGCCGGCACGCCGGGACGGTCGCGCAGCCGGTCGTGCGAGCGCTTCTGCACCGGGATGTTCGCCCGGGCCAGCGCGTCCACGATCGGCGCGGCCTGGGCGTCGGTGCGGTACAGCACCGCGATGTCGGAGAAGGACAGCGAGGTGGCCCGCCCGTCGATCCGCCCCGAGTCGAGCGAGCGGTGGGACAGGCCGCCGACCAGCTCGTCCACGGTACGGACCACGAAGTCGGCCTCGTCATGGGCGGAACTCGCGGCGTACCGGCCGACCAGCGGCGCCTCCGGGTCGAGCCGGGCCGGGTCGAGACGCCGGCCGCGCACCAGCGACGACGGCGCGATGGCCTGTACGGCGGCGGCCAGGATCGGCGCCGAGGAGCGGTAGTTGCGGTTCAGCCGGACCAGCCGTGCGTCGGTGAAGTCCTGCGAGAACCGCAGGAAGTAACCCACGTCGGCGCCCCGGAACGAGTAGATCGCCTGGTCCGGGTCACCGATCGCGCACAGGTTGCCGTCCGGCGGGCTGAGCAGCCGCAGCAGGTCGTACTGCACCGCGTCGACGTCCTGGTACTCGTCGACGAAGATCCACTTCCACCGTTCGCGGTACTCCCGGACCAGCTTCCGGTCGCCCTTCAACAGCGCCACCGGCAGCGTCAGCAGCTCGTCCAGGTCGACCAGGTCCCGCTTGCGCAGCAGCGCCGTGTACCGCTCGTCGTCGTCACCGGCCTCGGCGCGCGCCGCCGCCCGGTCCGCGTCGTCGGCGATCCGGAAGTCCGCCGGCAGCCCGGCCGCCGCCGCGTTCTCCCGCAGCACGGTCAGGCCGAGCGAGTGGAACGTGCCCACAGTGACGTCCTCGGCGACCGGGCCGAGCAGCCCGTCCAGCCGGTGCCGCAGCTCCTCGGCCGCCCGCCGGGTGAACGTGATCGCCAGGCACTGGTCCGGGAAGACGTTCAGCTCCGCACACAGGTACGCGATCCGGTGGGTGAGCGTCCGGGTCTTGCCGGTGCCCGGACCGGCCACGATCAGCAGCGGGCCACCCGGCGCCGACGCGGCCACCCGCTGCATCGCGTCCAGCCGGTCCAGCAGACCGGTGCCGACCTCCTCCATGCCGGCGAGCATCGGCTCGAACGGCTCGTGCGGGGACGGCGGCGGCGCGATCGGGGGCGCGGGCGGCGGCGTCCGCTTCGGCTCGGGCCGGGCCGCCGCCGGGCGCTTGGCCTTCGGCTTCGGCGCCGGCTCCGCGGGCCGCCGCTGCGCGGGCACCGGTACGTCGAACAGCGTCTCCTGCCCGGCCCGGGCACCCGAGGCGCCCAGTTCCGCCGGGTCGAACAGCGTGATCACGCCGTACTCGCCGTCGTAGCCGGGCACCCGGCGCACCTCGCCGCGGCGCAGCCGGCCGATGCCCTCCGCGAGCAGCTCGCCGCCGACGCGGCCGATCTCCTCGATCGGCGTACGCGTCAGGATCTCCAGCTCCGGGCCGAGCGCGGCGATCAGCTCGTTGAGCTTGCCCTCGACCTTCTTCGACCGCGCGCCGACCCGGTTCAGCTCGCCCAGGATCTCGGCCAGCGGCACCAGATGGGTCACCTCGCGGGCGTGCGCCGGACGGTGCCCGGCCGGCCGGTCCGCCAGCTCCTCGATCCGGCTGAGTACGCCCACAGTCAGCGGCTTGCCGCACTCCGGGCAGCGTCCGCCGGCCTCGCGGGTCCGTTCCGGCGACCAGTTCACGCCGCACAGGCGGTGCCCGTCGGCGTGGTACTTGCCCTCCTCCGGGAAGAACTCCACGGTGCCCGCCAGCCCGTCGCCGGTACGCAGCGCCTCGCGGATGGCGAAGTAGTCGCGGGCCGCGGTGAGGACGGTTGCCTCCCGGGCCAGCGCGGGCGGCGAGTGCGCGTCCGAGTTCGACACCAGCTGGTAGCGGTCCAGACTGCCGACCCGCCAGTTCATCTCCGGGTCGGACGACAGGCCGGTCTCCACCGCGAAGATGTGCTCGGCCAGGTCGGCGTAACAGTCGGCGATCGCGTCGAAGCCGGACTTCGAGCCGAGCGCGGAGAACCAGGGCGTCCAGATGTGCGCGGGCACCAGGAAGCCGTCCGGGCTCGCCTCCAGCGTGATCTCCAGCAGGTCGCGGGAGTCCAGCCCGAGGATCGGCCGGCCGTCCGAGCCGAGGTTGCCGATCCGGCCCAGCGCGGTGTTGAACCGGGCCACCGCGTCCAGGTCCGGCAGGTAGATCAGGTGGTGCACCTTGCGCGTACGGTCGTCGCGCTTGTAGATCGTGGAGATCTCCACGCTCAGCATGTACCGGACCGGGTCCGCCTCCGCCGCACTGGCGAGCCGGGGCGGCAGGCGCCGGGCGACGTCCCGCTCCGCCTCGGGCGAGAGCCGGTACAGGCCCGGCTCGGCCGGGTGCAGTGTCTCGCGCAGGTGGTCGTACCAGGCGGGGTGGGTGAAGTCGCCGGTGCCGAGCACGCCGATGCCCTTACGCCGGGCCCACCAGGCCAGGTTCGGCAGGGTCAGGTCGCGGCTGCACGCGCGGGAGTACTTCGAGTGGATGTGCAGATCCGCGACGTACGGCGGGAGGCCACCGGGGGGTGCGGCGCTGAACGGAGGCACGCCGCATCCTGTCACGTCCGGTCCCCCGCCCGCCCGTCGCCACGCGTACGGGTGACCTGAGCAATGCGGTGCTGGACTCGGCGGCCCATGCACGCTATTGAGCGCGCAGCTCGACGAGCGTCACCTGGGGAGGCGCGCCCACCCGCACCGGCGGGCCCCAGAAACCGGCGCCGTTCGTGACGTAGACCTTCGTGCCGTCGACCTCGCCGAGACCGGAGACCACCGGCTGTTCGAGCTTCACCGCCAGGTTGAACGGCACCATCTGGCCGCCGTGCGTGTGCCCGGAGAGTTGGAGGTCGACGCCGAACTTCGCGGCCTCCTGCGCGGCCACCGGCTGGTGCGCCAGCAGCACCACCGGCCGGCTCGGGTCACGGTCGCCGAGGGCGGCGGCGTAGTCGGCGGGTGCGGCCACCCCGGTGCCGGCGGCGCTCACGTCGTTCACCCCGGCGAGGTCCAGCACGCCGCCCCGGGCCTGGATCTCCTGCCGCTCGTTCTGGAGCACGCGCAGGCCGAGCCGGTCCACCTCGCGGACCCACTCCTCCACGCCGGAGTAGTACTCGTGGTTGCCGGTGACGAAGAAGCTGCCGTACCGGGACCGCAGGTCACGCAGCGGCTCGGCGGCCTCGCCCAGCTCGGCCACCGTGCCGTCGACCAGGTCACCGACCACAGCGACCAGGTCGGCGTCCATCCGGTTGATCATCGCGACGATCCGCTCGGTGTGCGCCCGGCCGCGCAACGGCCCGAGGTGGATGTCGGAGACGGTGGCGATACGCAGGCCGTCCATGCTGCGGGGCAGCTTCGCCAGCGGGATCTGCACCCGGTCGAGCTGCGGCGGACCCATCGCGGTGCGGACGCCGTACCCGGTGACGCCGGCGGCGGTGAGCCCGGCGAAGATCGCCGCCCCACGGGCGAGCAGCAGTCGCCGGGAGGGGTCGTGGTCCGGCGCGTGGGTACCGGCCGGCGGCGCGTCGGCGGGGTCGACCGGCGGCGGCGTCGCGCCCTCCGCCGTCGCCGCGCCCACGAGTGCGGGCTCGGGCTCCGGGCCGGCGGCGACCGCCGAGCGGGCCCGGCGGCGCAGCACCAGCCGGACCACCGCGGTCGGCACCTCCAGCACCAGCAGCAGCACCAGCAGGTAGAACATCAGCGCGACCCAGAGGTAGCCGGGCCAGGCCAGCCAGTACCAGCCGTTGCGGGTGCCGGCCATGGTCACCGGTACGAGCACCGCCAGCGCCGCGATCGCCACGCCACCGGCCCGGCGCCACCGCCCGGGGCGTGTGGTGTCCCGGACCAGCCGCTTCCACAGGTAGAAGTGGATCAGGCCGATCACGAGCACGACGAAGCCCAGGAATGTCGCCATGGCCAGCACGTGTGTCCCCCTCAGCCGCCTGCGAAGGGCGGCAGCACGTCCACCGTCACCCCGGCCGGCAACAGTGCCCGTCGATCATGACAGGCCACGCCGTCGACCAGGAAACTCGCCGCCTTCAGCACCACCGCGAGGCGTTCGCCGTGCCGGGCGGCCAGGTCATCGAGGAGTTCGTCCAGGGACCGGCCGGCGGATGCGGTCTCCTCGGATCGTCCGGCGGCCGCGCGGGCGCCGGCGAAGTAGCGGACCGTCAGTTCCATCCTCAGCCTCCGATCGCCGACATCGAGCGCGCGGGCTGGAGGAACGCCGGGTCGTCGATGCCGTGCCCGGCCCGCTTGGCCCACATCGCGGCACGCCAGCGGCGGGCCAGTTCCTCGTCGTCGGCGCCGTCGCGCAACGCGCCGCGCAGGTCCGACTCCTCGGTGGCGAATAGGCAGTTGCGTACCTGGCCGTCGGCGGTGAGCCGGGTGCGGTCGCAGTCGCCGCAGAACGGCCGGGTCACGCTGGCGATCACCCCGACGCGGGCCGGCCCGCCGTCCACCAGCCACGTCTCGGCCGGTGCCGCGCCCCGCTCGGACGGGTCGGGCGTCAGCGCGAACGCGGCGTGCAGCGAGGCCAGGATCTCGTCGGCGGTGACCATGGTCGAGCGGTCCCAGCCGTGCTGGGCGTCGAGCGGCATCTGCTCGATGAACCGCAGCTCGTAGCCGTGCGCGAGCGCGAACCGCAGCAGCTCCGGCGCCTCGTCGTCGTTCGTGCCGCGCATGAGCACCGAGTTGATCTTCACCGGGGTCAGCCCGGCCTCCGCCGCGCCGGCCAGCCCGGCGAGCACGTCGGCGAGCCGGTCACGGCGGGTCAGCGCGGTGAACCGGTCGCGGTCCAGCGTGTCCAGCGAGACGTTGACGCGGTCCAGCCCGGCCGCGCGCAGCGCCGGCGCCATCCGGGCCAGGCCGATGCCGTTGGTGGTCAGCGAGATGCGCGGCCGGGGCGTGAGCGCGGCGACCGCCGCAACGATGCCGGGCAGGCCCGGGCGGATGAGCGGCTCGCCGCCTGTGAAGCGCACCTCGGTGATGCCGAGCCGCGACACCGCGACACCCACCAGCCGGATGATCTCGTCGTCGGTGAGCAGTTGCGGACCGGCCAGCCAGGGCAGACCCTCGGCCGGCATGCAGTAGGTGCAGCGCAGGTTGCACTTGTCGGTCAGCGAGACCCGCAGGTCCCGCGCGACACGGCCGTACCGGTCGGCGAGGACGCCGTCGCTCGTCCCGGGGGCGCTCATCTGTCGACCGTAGCGCGGTCGGGCCCACGGAGGGCGGCACGGGCGGTCGAGCGCACCGCGTCCGCGTACGCCGCGCCGAAGATCGCGGTGTGCACGAGCAGCAGATGCAACTGGTGCAGCGGCACCCGTTCCCGCCATCCGTCGGCCGGCGGCCACGCCTCCCGGTAGGCGGCCGTGATCCGGTCCAGGTGCGGCGGGCCGCCGAACAGGGCGAGCTGCGCCAGGTCGGTCTCGCGGTGGCCGCCGTGCGCGGCCGGGTCGACCAGCCAGACCCGGCCGTCGGCGCCCCAGAGCAGGTTGCCGGGCCAGAGATCACCGTGCAGCCGGGCCGGCGGCTCGTCACCGCCGAACTCGCCGATCCGGTCGACGACCTGCTCGACGAGCGCCGCCCCGGCGTCGTCGAGCGCGCCGCCGTCGACCGACATGCGCAGGTAGGGCAGGAGCCGGTGCCGGGCGAACCAGTCCGGCCAGGGACCGGGGCCGGGCGTGTTGTCCTGCGGCAGCGCGCCGATGAACCCGGGCCAGTCCGCGCCGAACGCGGGTGCCCCGGCCCGGTGCAGCCCGGCCAGGTCGCGGCCGAACGCCTCCGCGGCCTCCGGCGTCGGTTCGCCGGGCTCCACCCAGTCGAGCGCCAGCAGGTCGGGCAGGGCGACGAGCACATCCGGTACGGGCACCGAGCCGGCCTCTCGCAGCCAGCGCAGCCCGGCCGCCTCGGCGGCGAAGAAGCCCTCCGGCAGCGCACGCGCCGCCCGTTCCGGCCAGGTCTTGGCGAACACCGAGTGCCCGTCGTCGAGCGTCAGCCGGGAGGCCGCGCAGATGTCACCGCCGGAGACCGGGGTCTCCCGGATCCGCTGGTGGGTCAGGAAGGTCGGCAGGTGCTCCGGGTGTGCCCGCAGGTATGCCAGGTCCATGAGCGCAAGGTAGCGGTTACCCCGGACATCCGTGTGCCGAGAAGCGCCGCCGATCACCGCTGACCTGGACCGATACGCTCCGTATCTGTGGACGGACCGCGTGTCGTCCACAGGGGCGGACGCGGTGACCCGCGACCGCCCACGCTCCCGGCATGAACTCCACCGAGCCAGCGCGCCTCTCCGTCCGCTCGCCGGCCGACATGGTCGCGGCCGTGCCCTACCTGCTCGGCTTCCATCCCGCCGACAGCGTCGTGGTGGTCGCCGTACGCGGCCGGCGCGTCGTCTTCGCCGCCCGCGGCGACCTGCCCGCGCCGGGCGCCGACCCCGGCCCGGCAGCCCGGCACCTGGCGCACGTGGTGGCCCGGCAGGACGCCGACGCCGCCACTGTCGTCGGCTACGGTCCGGCCGCCCGGGTGACAGGCGTCGTGGACGCGATCGGCGACGCGCTGACCGCCACCGGGGTGGTGGTGCTCGACGCGCTGCGAGTCACCGAGGGCCGCTGGTTCTCGTACCTGTGCGCCGAGCCGTCCTGCTGCCCGCCCGAGGGCACCCCGTACGACCCGGCCGCCAGCCAGGTCAGCGCGGCGGCGGTGTTCGCCGGTCAGGTGGCCCTGCCCGACCGGGCCGCGCTCGCGGCGCAGGTGTCCCCGCTCGACGGGCCGGTCCGGCTCGCCATGCGCCGGGCCACCGGGCAGGCACGCCTCCGCCTGGCCGCGCTCACCGGACGGCCGTCCTCGTCGTCGGCGGAAAGCCCGGTCAGCGGAGCACCGGCCGACGGCTCCGGGCCGCACGTGAAGTCCCCGGTTCCGGGCGACGGCTCCGGGCTGGGCGAGGCCGTCCCGGTTTCGGCCGACGGTCCCGGGCTGAGCGGGGAGCCGCTGGTCCCGGCCGACGGTCCCGGGCTGGGCGGGGAGCCGCTGGTCCCGGCCGACGGTCCCGGGCTGGACGGGGAGCCGCTGGTCCTGGCCGACGGTCCCGGGTCGGATGGGCGGTCGCCGGTCGCGGACGGCGGTGCCGGATCGGGTGGGGAGCCGCGGGCCGTGCGGACGGCGGGCACGGCGGCCGTGCGAGCCGCCTTCCGGCGGCAGCGGCGCGGCGAGCGGCTGGACGACGACGAGGTGGCCTGGCTGACGGTGCTCCTCACCCACGTCGCGGTACGCGACCACGCCTGGTCCCGCACCGACGGCCGGGACGAGGACATCAGCCTCTGGACCGACGTGCTGCGACGCGCCGAGCCGGACCTGATCGCCGCGCCGGGCTGCCTGCTCGCGTTCGCCGCCTGGCGCTCGGGGCACGGGGCACTGGCCGCTGTCGCCCTGGAACGGGTGCTGTCCGCCCACCCCGGCTACTCGCTCGCGGTGCTGCTCGACGAGGCGCTCCGGCGCGGAGTCGCCCCGTCCGCGCTGGACGGGTGGCCCGGTTCCGACGACGGCGCGGTGCTGCGGCGCCGCCGACGCCGGCCACGCCGGTGAGCCGTCAGCCGCCCGGTGGTCAGCCGCCCACCGGGCCGCCGACGCCCGTCACGCCGATGTCCGGTGCTGCCCGGCCGTCAGCCGCCGACGCGCGCCGCCCCGGTGTAGACGTTCATGGTCGGCCCGCGCAGGAAGCCGACCAGCGTCATCCCCGCCTCCTCGGCCAGCTCGACCGCGAGCGTGCTCGGTGCGGACACCGCCGCGAGCAGGGGCACGCCCGCCATCCACGCCTTCTGGGTGAGTTCGAAGCTGGCCCGTCCGGAGACCAGCAGCACGTGCCCGGCCAGCGGCAGCCGCCCTTCCCGGGTGGCCCAGCCGAGCACCTTGTCCACCGCGTTGTGCCGCCCGACGTCCTCGCGCAGCACGACCAGTTCCCCGTCGGGGGTGAAGAGGCCGGCGGCGTGCAGGCCGCCGGTGCGGTCGAAGGCGCGCTGCGCGGCGCGCAGCCGGTCCGGCAGCCCCGCGAGCAGGTCGGCGGTGACCACCAGCGGGTCGTCCTGCACCGCGAACTGCGAGCGGGTCCGCACCGACTCGATGCTCGCCTTGCCGCACACGCCGCACGAGCTGGTGGTGTAGAAGTTGCGCGAAGGGTCGGTGACGGGTTCCGGCACGCCGGGCGAGAGCACCACGTCGACCACGTTGTAGGTGTTCGGGGTCTCCGCCCCGGCGCAGAGCTGCGCGGTGTGCACGTCCTCCGCCGACCGGATCAGCCCTTCGGTGAGCAGGAAGCCGATGGCCAGGTCCAGGTCGTCGCCGGGCGTACGCATAGTCACCGCCAGCGGCCGGCGTCGGCCGGGGCCCGCCGCGCCGACGCGGATCTCCAGCGGCTCCTCCACGGCCAGGGTGTCCTGCCGCCGGATCCGCCCCCGGCCGTCCCCGGCCGCGTCGAGGTCGATCCGCAGCACACCACGTCGATCCGTCGCCCGTCCCATGCCGCCATCCTTCCCGGC
>NZ_RCVK01000249.1:0-25547 GCF_003667485.1 Micromonospora sp. BL1 | reverse complement strand
GGTCAGAAGCGGGCGGGCTCTCGGTAGACGCCCCACTCGGTGCGGAGGGCGTCGCAGATCTCGCCGAGGGTGGCCTCGGCGCGGACCGCGTCGAGCATGGCGGGGATCATGTTCTCGCCGGTCCGGGAGACCTCGACCATCCGCGCCACGGCGGCGGTGACGGCGGCGTCGTCGCGGGCCGACTTGCGCTCGGTCAGCACCCGGCGCTGCTCCAGCTCCACCTCGTGCGAGATGCGCAGGATCTCCAGGTCCTTGGCGACGGTCCCGGTGTGGCAGTTGACGCCGACGATCCGCTTGTCGCCCTTCTCCAGCGCCTGCTGGTAGACGAACGCCGACTCGGCGATGTGCCCGGTGAACCAGCCGTCCTCGATGCCGCGCAGGATGCCGGAGGTCATCGGGCCGATGGTGTGCGGGCCCTCGCCGCCGAGCTGCTTGATCCGGGCGAAGATCTCCTCCGCCTCGGCCTCGATCCGGTCGGTGAGCGCCTCGACGTACCAGGAGCCGCCGAGCGGGTCGGCGACGTTGGTCACGCCGGTCTCCTCCATCAGCACCTGCTGGGTACGCAGGGCGATCTCGGCCGACTCGTCGGTGGGCAGGGCGAGCGTCTCGTCGAGCGCGTTGGTGTGCAGCGAGTTGGTGCCGCCGAGCACCGCGGCCAAGGCCTCCACGGCCGTACGCACCACGTTGTTGACCGGCTGCTGCGCGGTCAGCGACACCCCTGCGGTCTGCGTGTGGAACCGCAGCCACTGGGCCTTCTCGCTGGTGGCGCCGTAGACGTCGCGCAGCCAGCGGGCCCAGATCCGGCGGGCGGCGCGGAACTTCGCGATCTCCTCGAAGAAGTCCACATGCGAGTCGAAGAAGAAGCTCAGGCCGGGGGCGAACGTGTTCACGTCCAGCCCGCGCGACAGGCCCAGCTCGACGTACCCGAAGCCGTCGGCCAGCGTGTACGCCAGCTCCTGCGCGGCGGTCGAACCGGCCTCGCGGATGTGGTAGCCGGAGACGGACAGCGGCTTGTACCGGGGGATCTCCCGGGCGCAGTACTCCATCAGGTCACCGATGAGGCGCAGGTGCGGCTCGGGGTCGAACAGCCACTCCTTCTGCGCGATGTACTCCTTGAAGATGTCCGTCTGGAGCGTTCCGTCCAGCGTGGACAAATCGGCGCCCTGCCGTTCGGCGGCGACCAGGTACATGCAGAAGACCGGCACGGCCGGGCCGGAGATGGTCATCGAGGTGGTCACGCCGGCCAGGTCGATGCCGTCGAACAGCACCTCCATGTCGGCGGCCGAGTCCACAGCGACGCCACAGTGGCCGACCTCGCCGAGCGACTGCGGGTCGTCCGAGTCGCGGCCCATCAACGTCGGCATGTCGAAGGCGACGGAGAGACCGCCGCCGCCCGCGCCGAGGATCATCTTGTAGCGCTCGTTGGTCTGCCGGGCGTTGCCGAAGCCGGCGAACTGCCGGATGGTCCAGGTCCGCCCGCGGTAGCCGGTCGGGTACAGACCCCTGGTGTACGGGAACTCGCCCGGCCAGCCGATCCGCTCGAACCCGGGGTACGCGGTGTCCTCCGGCGGGCCGTACACCGGCTCGACCGGCATTCCGGACAGCGTGGTGAAGTCCGCGTCGCGCTTGCGGGCGGCGTCGTAGCGGGCCTGCCAGCGGGCCCGACCGGCGGCGATCTCGTCAGCGTCCATGCGCGGAGCTCCTTCTCAAGTCGTCGTCCCGGTTCCGAGTGTAGAGCGAGATCCTGAACGATCCTTAAGGGCTCGCGTACCGGCCGGTAACCCGGCGATCGGCCCCACCGAGGCGACCCATCACCGTCGATCCGCAGGTCAGGGCCCTGTCTCACGTGGCGGACGGCTGCCCGGCGCAGCCTCCCGGCGAGCCGGTTCCCGTGCCACACTCCCGCCGTGGGCAATCGAATCGCGACCCGGCTGATTACCTAGGCGGCGTACGCCTCCGCGTGCGTCGCCGGCCAAGCCAACCTGTCGGCTCGTCCCTGTGAGGCCCCCGTGAGCGCGTCCGCATCCACCCCCGCAACCGTCGATCTTCCCCGGCCCGACCCCGGCCGCCGCCCGCACGACGAGCCCGCCGACGAGCACGGCACGCCGTGCACGATGGTGGTCCACCTCGGCGTGGGTCACTCCACCACCGGGCTGCTCAAGGTGCTGTCCGTGCTGCACTCCCGCCGGGTCGCCGTGTCACACGTCCAGTACGTGCAGTGCCCCGACCGGTCCGCGGTGATGATCGTGGAGTGCTCCCCCGCCACGGCGCCCATGGAGACGGTCCGCAAGAGCGTCGCGAACGCCGTGCCGGTGGTCAGCGTCAGCGTGCACAGCGCCCCGGGCCGCGACGGCGTCCGGCGCCTCCGGTCGGGCCGCGGCACCCACAGGTGACCGGTCAGCCGGCGACCGCCGGGCCGCCGGCGCGCATGACGTCCCGGGCGGTGAGCGCCACGTGCAGCGACAGGCGCCGTTCGCTCGAATCCAGGTCGACGCCGAGCACCCGCTCGATCAGCTCCAGCCGCTGGTACAGCGCGGACCGCGACAGGGACATCGCGTCCGCCGCGCGCCGCTTGTTGCGCCCCTCCACGAGGTACGTCTCCAGCAGGGCGACGTGGTTGGTGCCGTGGCGCTGGTCGTAGGAGAGCAGCGGGCCCAGCTCGCGCTCGACGAACGTCTGCAGGCGCACGTCGTCGCGCAGCAGGTACAGCAGGCCCCGGAGACGGACGTCGTGCAGCCGGTAGAACGGGCGCGGCTCGGCGGTGTGCACAGTCGCGTCGGCGACCTGCGCCGCCTCGACCAGTGAGCGCCGGGCCAGGTCGAGCGTCCGGACCACCGATCCGGCGGCGACCACGACGTCCGATCCGGCCCGGTGGCCCGCCCGGGTGAGCGCGGCGGACAGGCTCCCCAGCGCGGCCTCGTCGGAGCCGGTCCCGTCGAGCGCGACGAGGAGGGTGACGCCGGTGCCGCCGGCCGCCTCGTCCACGTCGCCGACGAGCGCGGCGAGCCCGCACTCGCGTACCGCCGTCTCGACCGCGTCGAGCAGTTCCCGCCGGCGCGCGTTCGCCTCGCCGCCGGTGGCCGGGGCCGGCCGGCGACGCCGGACCACGACGCCGAGCAGCAGTCGCTGCTCCAGGACGACACCGAGCCCGCGCGCCCGCAGCGCCACGTCCCGGGTGGGCGCCGAGTGGTTGACGAGGCTCAGCAGCAGGCTGCTGCGGGCCTGCCGCTCGACCGACGACGAGTCCCGGGCGACGAGCTGGTTCAGCGCGATCGTGGACGCGGCCCGTTCCAGCAGCACCCGGGTCCGGGCCGGCGGCTCCTGGTCGCACAGCAGCACGAGCCGCCCCCACCGGTTGCCCCGCGCCTCGACGCCCGTCACCAGCCAGCCCGAGCGCGGCTCGTAGCCGGTGCCGGACGGGACCTCGACCGCGCGGGAGCGGGTCTCCCAGCGGTCGAGCAGTTCCTCGACGGTCAGCGGGCCGGTCTCGTACGCCAGCACCTGGTGCGCGAGGTTCTCCAGCACGGCGGGACGCCGGGACAGGCGGGTGACCTCGCGGAGCACCTGCCGGGGCTCGGCGCCCTCCACCGACAGCTCGGTGAAGACGCGGTGGATCTCGTCCTTCGCGAGCAGGTCGGCCGTCTGCTCCTCGACGATCACCGAGTGGACGACCTCGGTGACGGCGACGAACCGCATCTCGCGCCGGAGCGCGATGAGGGGCAGGTTCCGGCTGCGGGCGTGCTCGACCAGCCCGGCCGGCAGGGTGCCGCCGAACCGGCGGCCCAGCTCGACCACCACACCCGCCGCCCCGACGGCCGCCAGGCCGTCGATCCACCGGCGCAGCCCGTCGTCGTCGGGGGGCAGGCCGATGCCCGTGGTCAGGACCAGTTCGCCGCCGCGGAGCAGGTCGGCGATCTCGGGGATCTCGGCGACGTGCACCCAGCGCACCGGCGCGTCCAGCCGGTCCCGGCCCGCCAGGACGCGCGGCCCGGCCTGCTGCAACGCCGGCAGTTCGAGCACGTCGCGGACGGTCATCGGCATCGGAGCGCCTCCCCCTTCCCTCCGGCGCACAGTATGTGCGCTTCCCGGGGACGGGAACGACACAGTGCCCATTGCCCGGACCTGGGGAAGCGCAGATGATCCCGGGCATGACCCAGACAGCACCCGGCACCGCGCCCGCTCCCGTCCCGCTGGAGCGGGTGACCCACTGGATCGACGGCAAGCCGTTCGCCGGCGTCACCGAGCGTGCGGCCCCAGTCTACGATCCGGCGCTGGGCACGGTCCGGACGGAGGTGCCGCTGGCCTCCATCGACGAGGTGGACCAGGCCGTCGCCTCGGCCGCCGCCGCGTTCGCCTCCTGGCGGACCTCGTCGCTGACCAAGCGCACCCAGGTGCTGTTCGCGTTCCGCGAGCTGGTCAACCAGCACAAGCAGGAGCTGGCCGAGCTGATCACGGCCGAGCACGGCAAGGTCGTCTCGGACGCCCTCGGCGAGGTCACCCGCGGCCTGGAGGTCGTCGAGTTCGCCTGCGGGATCCCGCACCTGCTCAAGGGCGGCTACTCCGAGGGCGTGTCCACGAACGTGGACGTCTACTCGATCCGCCAGCCGGTCGGCGTCTGCGCCGTCATCTCGCCGTTCAACTTCCCGGTGATGGTCCCGATGTGGTTCGTGCCCATCGCCATCGCGGCCGGCAACACCGTCGTGCTCAAGCCCAGCGAGAAGGACCCGTCCGCGTCGCTGCTCGTGGCCCGGCTCTGGGAGCAGGCCGGCCTGCCCGCCGGCGTGTTCAACGTCGTGCACGGCGACAAGGTCGCCGTGGACCGGCTGCTGGAGCACCCCGAGGTCAAGGCGGTGTCGTTCGTCGGCTCCACGCCGATCGCCCGGTACGTGTACGAGACGGGCACCCGCAACGGCAAGCGCGTCCAGGCCCTCGGCGGCGCGAAGAACCACATGGTGGTGCTGCCGGACGCCGACCTGGACCTGGCCGCCGACGCGGCGGTCAACGCCGGGTTCGGCTCGGCCGGCGAGCGGTGCATGGCGATCTCGGCCCTGGTGGTCGTCGAGCCCGTCGCCGACGACCTGGTGGCCCGGATCCGCGAGCGCATCGCCACGCTGAAGGTCGGTGACGGGCGGCGCTCGTGCGACATGGGCCCGCTGGTCACCCGGGAGCACCGCGACCGCGTCGCGTCGTACCTCGACGCGGGCGTCGAGGCCGGCGCCGAGCTGGTGGTGGACGGCCGTGAGGTGCGGGTCGACGGCGACGAGTCCGGGTTCTGGCTCGGGCCGAGCCTGCTGGACCGGGTGTCGCCGGAGATGAGCGTCTACACCGACGAGATCTTCGGGCCGGTGCTGTCGGTGGTGCGCGTCGGCAGCTACGACGAGGCGCTCGCGCTGGTGAACGCCAACCGGTACGGCAACGGGACGGCCATCTTCACCAACGACGGCGGCGCGGCTCGCCGCTACCAGAACGAGGTCGAGGTCGGCATGGTCGGCGTCAACGTGCCGATCCCGGTGCCGATGGCCTACTACTCCTTCGGCGGCTGGAAGGACAGCCTCTTCGGCGACTCGCACGCCCACGGCGCCGAGGGCGTGCACTTCTTCACCCGCGGCAAGGTCGTCACCTCCCGGTGGCTCGACCCCAGCCACGGCGGGATCAACCTCGGCTTCCCCGAGAACGTCTGAGCAGCGGAAGAGAGAACGCCGATGAGCAGCAGCGCACAGCGCACCTACGAGCTCGACCGCGCCCACGTCTTCCACTCCTGGTCCGCCCAGTCGCTGCTCGACCCGATGGTGGTCGAGCGCGCCGAGGGCTCGTACTTCTGGGACGGCGACGGGAACCGCTACCTGGACTTCTCGTCCCAGCTCGTCAACACCAACATCGGCCACCAGCACCCGGTGGTGGTCGCGGCGATCCAGGAGCAGGCGGCGCGCCTGTGCACTATCGCGCCGTCGTACGCCAACGACGTCCGGGGCGAGGCGGCCCGGCTGATCACCGAGCTGACCCCGGCGGGCCTCGACAAGGTCTTCTTCACCAACGGCGGCGCGGACGCGATCGAGCACGCCGTCCGGATGGCCCGGCTGCACACCGGCCGGCCGAAGGTGCTGTCGCAGTACCGCAGCTACCACGGCGGCACCCAGACCGCGGTGAACCTGACCGGCGACCCGCGCCGCTGGCCCAGCGACAACGGCACCGCCGGGGTGGTGCACTTCTTCGGCCCGTTCCTGTACCGGTCGGAGTTCGGCGCCACGACCGAGGAGGAGGAGTGCGCGCTCGCGCTGCGCCACCTCGAACGCGTCGTGGAGATGGAGGGCCCGTCCACCATCGCCGCGATCGTCCTGGAGACGGTGCCGGGCACCGCCGGCATCATGCCGCCGCCGCCGGGCTTCCTCGCAGGCGTACGGGAGCTGTGCGACAGGCACGGCATCCTCTACGTCGCCGACGAGGTGATGGCGGGCTTCGGGCGTACCGGCGCCTGGTTCGCGCTGGACCACTACGGCGTGACGCCCGACCTGATCACCTTCGCCAAGGGCGTGAACTCCGGTTACGTCCCGCTCGGCGGTGTGGTGATCGCCGACCACGTGGCCGAGACGTTCGCCACCCGCGCCTACCCCGGCGGCCTGACCTACTCCGGTCACCCGCTGGCCACCGCCGCCGCCGTCGCGACCATCAACGTGATGCGGGACGAGCGGATCGTCGAGAACGCCGCCACGATCGGCGCCGACGTGCTGGGCCCGGGGCTGCGCGAGCTGGCCGACCGGCACCCGAGCGTCGGTGACGTACGCGGCCTCGGCGTGTTCTGGGCGCTGGAACTGGTACGCGACCGCGAGACGAAGGAGCCGCTGGCGCCGTACGGATCGTCGTCGCCGGAGATGAACGAGGTGCTGGCCGCGTGCAAGCGGGGCGGCCTGGTCGCGTTCGCGAACTTCAACCGGATCCACGTGGTGCCGCCGTGCACCGTGTCGGAGACGGAGGCCAAGGCGGGCCTGGCGATCCTCGACGAGGCGCTGACACTCGCCGACCGCCACACGGTCTGAGGCAATGCCCACCACCGCCCGCCGGGTCCACCCCGGCGGGCGGTCCCGTATCCGAGAGATCCGCGAGACGGCCGGCGACCCCGGTGACGCGGAGACCGACGCACCCAGAAGGTGACGAATGACTACCGTAGATCTCGCCGACCCACCGGTCACCAACCCGTTCACCGGCACCACCGGACTTCCGCGCACGTCCGAGGGCTGGACCCAGCTCGTCACCCCGGACGGGCGCCTGCACCCCGAGGTCGACGCCGACCGCGACGCGCTCGGCCGCCTCACCCGTGACCTGTACCGGGGGATGCGGCTCGCCCGCCGCCTCGACGACGAGGCGTTCGCGTTGCAGCGACAGGGCGAGCTGGGCCTGTGGCTGCAGTGCCGCGGCCAGGAGGCCGCCCAGGTCGGTTCCGTCGCGGCGGTACGCGCCGACGACTACGTCTTCCCGAGCTACCGGGAGCACGCCGCGGCGCTGTGGCGCGGCATCGGCCCGGTCGACCTGCTGCGCCAGTGGCGCGGCGTCGCGCACAGCGGCTGGGATCCGGAGCCGTACTCGTTCCACATCTACACACTGGTCCTGGCCGCCCAGCTGCTGCACGCCACCGGGTACGCCCTCGGGGTGCAGCGCGACGGCAGCGACACGGTCGTCGTGACGTACTTCGGTGACGGCGCCGCCAGCGAGGGCGACGCGAGCGAGGCCATGAACATCGCCGCCGTCAACGCCGCCCCGATGGTGTTCTTCTGCCAGAACAACCAGTGGGCCATCTCGACCCCGACGGCGTCGCAGACGCGTACGCCGATCCACCGGCGCGGCGCCGGGTTCGGCCTGCGCAGCGAGTGGGTCGACGGCAACGACGTGCTGGCGGTGTACGCGGTGACGTCAGCGGTGACCGCGCACGCCCGGTCCGGCAACGGTCCCGCGATCGTCGAGGCCACCACGTACCGGATGGGTGGGCACAGCACGTCGGACGACCCGACCCGGTACCGCACCGACGACGAGCTGGAGGCGTGGCGGGCGCGGGACCCGCTGGCCCGGGTCGAGGCGCTCATGCGCGCCGAGGGCTGGAGTGACGAGGCGTTCCTCGGCGAGATCCAGGCCGAGGCGGACGAGCTGGCCGACCGTACCCGCCGGGAGTGCCTGGCGCTGACGGCGCCGGACCTCGCGGACGCCTTCGCCACGGTGCTGGCCGACGTGCCCCCGCTCCTGCGGGAGGAGCGCGACGCGTTCGTCGCCTACCGCGCCTCCTTCCTCGACTGACGCCCGCCCGCGATCGGAGAACTCGTTCATGCTCACCCTCTGTCAGGCACTGAACAGCGGCCTGCGCCGCGCCATGGAGGACGACGACAAGGTCCTCCTGATGGGCGAGGACGTCGGCCGGCTCGGCGGCGTCTTCCGGGTCACCGACGGTCTCCAGAAGGACTTCGGCGAGGCCCGGGTGGTGGACACCACCCTCGCCGAGTCCGGGATCATCGGCACCGCCATCGGGCTGGCGCTGCGCGGCTACCGCCCGGTCTGCGAGATCCAGTTCGACGGTTTCGTCTACCCCGCGTTCAACCAGATCGTCTCCCAGCTCGCCAAGATGCGGGCGCGCACCGGCGGCCGTACCGGCCTGCCCGTGGTGGTGCGGATCCCCGTGGGCGGCGGCATCGGCGCGGTGGAGCACCACAGCGAGTCGAACGAGGCGTACTTCGCGCACACCGCCGGGCTGCGGGTCGTCTACTGCGCCAGCCCGGACGACGCGCACTGGATGATCCGCCAGGCCGTCGCCGGTGACGACCCGGTCATCTTCTACGAGCCGAAGCGCCGCTACTGGGTCAAGGGCGAGGTGACAACCGCCGGGCCGCCGCTGCCGCTGGACCGCGCCCGGACCGTGCGGCCGGGCACCGACGTGACCCTGCTGACGTACGGCGGCACGGTCGCCACCTGCGTCGCCGCCGCCGAGGCCGCCGCTCAGGAGGGCCGCGACATCGAGGTGATCGACCTGCGGTCCATCTCTCCGCTGGACGTGGCGACCATCGAGGAGTCCGTGTGCCGTACCGGCCGGGCGGTGGTGGTCCACGAGGCCCCCACGTTCGCCGGGTTCGGCGCCGAGGTCGTCGCGCAGGTCACGAGCCGGTGCTTCTACTCGCTGGAGGCGCCGGTCGAGCGGGTCGGCGGCTTCAACCTGCCGTACCCGCCGGCCAAGGTCGAGGAGGAGTACCTGCCCGACCTGGACCGGATCCTCGACGCCGTCGACCGCGTCCTGGCCGCGTGAAGGGAGAGGTACCAGTGAGCGTTCAACAGTTCCGCCTGCCCGACGTCGGCGAGGGCCTCACCGAGGCCGAGATCGTCACCTGGCGGGTCGCACCGGGCGATCCGGTCCGCCTCAACGATGTCCTGGTGAACATCGAGACCGCCAAGGCCGTGGTCGAGCTGCCCAGCCCGTACGCCGGCGTGGTGGACCGCCTCCTCGCCGAGGAGGGGCAGACCGTCGACGTCGGCTCGCCGATCATCGCGATCCGGACGGCGGGCGACGACCCTGCGGCCCCGGCCGTCGACGAGCCCGCCGCCGCGACGCCGGCCGGGGACGAGCCGGCCGTGGAGCGCACCGCCGTGCTCGTGGGCTACGGGGTGTCGGCCCAGGCGCGGACGCGCCGGCCGCGCCGCGCGGCGCGGTCCGTCCGCCCGGCCGAGCCCGCCCGCGGGCCGCACACGTCCCGGCCGCCGGTGCTCACCAAGCCGCCGCTGCGCAAGCTCGCGAAGGACCTCGGTGTGGAGCTGACCGAGGTACGCGGCAGCGGCCCCGGCGGCCGGATCACCCGCCAGGACCTGCTCGACCACACCACCGGCCCGGCGCCCGTGGCCGACCACCGGCGGGACGAACGCCTGCCCGTGCGCGGGGTCCGCAAGGCGACCGCCGCCGCCATGGTCGCCAGCGCGTTCACCGCGCCGCACGTCACCGAGTTCCTCACCGTCGACATGACCGGCACGGTCGAGTTCGTGGACCGGCTGAAGCAGGACCCGGCCTTCCAGGGGGTGAAGGTCAGCCCGCTGCTCGTGGCGTCGCTCGCGGTGCTGGACGCCGTCCGCCGGTACCCGGACGTCAACGCCCGCTGGGACGAGGAGAACCAGGAGATCGTCCGGTTCGCCGACGTCAACCTGGGCATCGCTGCCGCGACGCCGCGCGGCCTGCTCGTACCGAACGTCAAGGCCGCGCAGAACCTTCCGGTACGGGATCTCGCGGTGGCCCTGAACGAGCTGGCGGCCACCGCGCGGGAGGGCCGCACCCGTCCCGCCGACCTGTCCGGCGGAACGATCACCATCACCAACATCGGGGTGTTCGGGGTGGACGCCGGCACCCCGATCCTCAACCCCGGTGAAGCGGCGATCCTCTGCCTCGGCGCGCTGCGCCGGATGCCGTGGGTGGTCGACGAGCAGGTCGTCCCCCGGTGGACGGTGCAGTTGTCGCTGTCGTTCGACCACCGGCTGGTGGACGGCGAACTGGGCAGCCGGGTGCTCGCCCACGTCGGGCGGTTCCTGGAGGACCCGCTGTGGGGCCTGGCCCTGCGCTGAGGCCCCCGGTAGGCGGACGGCGCGCGGACGGACGACGAGGTCCGTCCGCGCGCCGTCGCCGTACGCGCGGCGCGCGTCAGTCCACGACCTCGAACCCGACGCCGGCGGACGGCCGCGGCGCGACGCCGCCCGCCGGCGCGATCGGTTCGCCGACCTCCTCGGACGCGGCGAGCCGGAACCGCACGTACTCCAGCTCGCCGGAGAACTCGTGCCGGGCCGGGTAGCTCGGCGACACCGGCGAGTGGATGCTGCGCCCGACGTCCATGCCCGCGAAGCCGTGGAAGAACGGCAGCAACTGCGGGAACAGCGCCTCGCCCGCCGCCTCGCCGTCCACGTACAGACGGCCGGTGCCCTGGCAGTCGGCGGTCTTCGTCAGCTCGAAGGTCAGCTCCACCGGGCCCAGCGGCAACTCGCCCTCGGACCGCAGCACGTAACGGGTGCCGAGGTGGTTGTACTCGTACACCAGGTGGTTGTCCTGGATGTGCAGCACGTAGCCGCCGCTGACGTTGCCGAGCGCCACGATCACGCCGCCCTGCGCCGCGTCGGTGCGGCGCAGGCGCGCGGTGATGGCGTGCGAGCGGTTCATCGTCGGCGGCACCGCCGCGCCGGAGATCGTCGGTACGCCCGCCAGGTACGTGAAGACCAGCCGGTCCCGCACCGACCCGGGCCGTGGCACCCGGGCCCGGATCGCGAATCCCCTGTCGTCCAGCGGCAGCACGTCGTAGCGGGCCGCCTCGATCCAGAACTCCTCGATGAGACGCCGCAGCACCTCCGGGTACTCGGCGGCCAGGTCGCGGCTCTCGGTCGGGTCCTCGTCGATCCGGTACAGCTCCCAGCGGTCCTCGTCCCACGAGGTGCCGCGCTCGTGGAACGCGACCGCCTTCCAGCCCTGGTGGTAGATGCCGCGGTGGCCGAACATCTCGAAGTACTGGCGGTCCCGCGACGGCGGCGCCGCCGGGTCGCGCAGCCCGTCGCGGAAGCTGCGGCCGTGCAGCGGCATCTGCGGTACGCCCCGGCGCACCGCGGGCGGCTGCACCCCGACCAGGTCGAGCACCGTCGCGGTGACGTCGATGCTGTGCTGGAACTGCGTGCGCACCTGCCCGCCGGGCACGTCACCGGCCGGCCAGCTCAGCACGAACGGCACCCGCACCCCGCCCTCGTGGGTGTGCTGCTTGTAGCGGCGGAACGGGGTGTTGCTCACCTGCGCCCAGCCCAGCGGGTAGTTGCTCTGCGCCCGCGGGCCGCCGATCTCGTCGATCCGGGCCAGGCTGTCCCGGAGGTTCTCCGGCACCCGGTTCTGGAAGGCCGTGGGGTTGAGCGTGCCGAGCGGCGTGCCCTCGGGGCTCGCGCCGTTGTCCGACATGACGACGAAGATGGTGTCGTCCAGCCGGCCGATCCGTTCCAGGAAGTCGACCAGGCGCCCGAGCTGGGCGTCGGTGTGGTCGACCATCGCCGCGTACGCCTCCTGCATGCGGGCGAACAGGCGCCGCTGCTCCGGCGGCACGTCGTCCCACGGGACGACGCCGGGGTTGTGCGGCGGCAGCGGCGCGTCCGGCGGGATGATGCCCAGCCCGATCTGCCGCCGGTGCCGGTCCGCGCGGACGACGTCCCAGCCGGCGTCGTAGCGGCCCCGGTACTTCGCCAGGTACTCCGGCGGCGCCTGGTGCGGCGCGTGCGCGGCGGCGTACGCCAGATAGAGGAAGAACGGCTTCTCCGGGGTGAACGACGTCTGGTCCCGGACGAACCCGATGGCCCGGTCGGTCAGGTCCTCGGTGAGGTGGTAACCCTCCTCCGGGGTGGCCGGCGGGTCCACCTGGTGGTTGTCGTGGACCAGCTCCGGATAGAAGTTGTCGGTCTCGGCCTCCAGGAAGCCGTAGTACCGCTCGAAGCCACGGCCCAGCGGCCACTGGTCGTACGGGCCGGACGGCGTGGTGTGCTCCAGCGGCGCGACGTGCCACTTCCCGACCGCCATGGTGTTGAATCCGGCGTCGACCAGCATCTCCGCGACTGTGGCGGCGGCGTGGGTGATCCGCCCCCGGCCACTGGGGAAGCCGCTGTCGAAGTTGGACAGCATGCGCATGCCGACGCTGTGGTGGTTGCGGCCGGTGAGCACGCTGGCCCGGGTCGGCGAGCACAGCGGCGAGGTGTGGAAGTTGGTGTACCGCAGCCCGGAGGCGGCCAGCCGGTCGATCGTCGGGGTGTCGATCTCGGCGCCGAAGCAGCCGAAGTCGGCGAACCCGACGTCGTCCAGCAGCACGTACACCACGTTCGGCGTACCCGCGGCGGCCGACTGGGGCGCGCTCCAGTGTTCCGTCGACTCGTCGTAGGTGCGTCCGATGGTCCCCTCGTACGGAGGGTCCGCCAGAGGTCCGGTCACGGTACGCCTCAGCCGGCCGTCGTGCCGCCGTCGAGGACGAGCGTGTGGCCCGTGATCATGCGCGCCTCGTCGCTGGCGAGGAACACCACCGCGTCGGCGGAGTCGCGCGGCGTCGCCATGCGGCCCAGCGGGATCGACGCCCGGAAGTTCTCCCGCGCGCTGTCCGGCACGTCGCCCATCCCGCCGAGGAACGCCGAGAGCATCGGCGTCTCGGTCGCCGCCGGGGCGATCGCGTTGACCCGGACGCCGTGCGGCGCGAGTTCCAGCGCCAGCGCCTTCATCAGGCCGATGACGCCGTGCTTGGCGGCGGTGTACGGCGCGTACCGGGGGCGGGCGATGACCGCCTGGAGCGACGCGGTGAACACGATCGCGCCGCCACCGGCTTCGATCAGCGCGGGCGCGGCGGCCTGCGCGGTCCAGAACGCGCCCTTGAGGTTCACGTCGACCACGCGGTCCAGCGTCGCCTGGTCCACCTCGTCCAGCGGGCCGGTGAACGGCGTACCGGCGTTGGCGTGCATGAGGTCGAGCCGGCCGAACCGCTCGACGGCGGTTTCGACGGCGGCGCGGCAGTCAGCGGCCCGGGTGACGTCGCAGGCCACGCCGACCACGGCGGACCCGAACCCGGCGGCCGCCTCGGCGGCGCGGTCGCCGTCGAGGTCGGCGATGACCACGCGCGCGCCCTCCTCGACGAGCCGGCCGACGGTGGCCAGTCCGATGCCGCTGGCGCCTCCGGTGACGACGGCGACGCGGTCAACCAACCTCATGTGCTGCTCCTGTTGAATCGGTCCAGGAGGTCGCCGCTCAGGGTGGGCACCGCGGACAGCAGCCTCTGGGTGTAGGGGTGCCGGGGGTCGGAGTAGATCGATTCGGTCTCACCCGTCTCGACGATCCGGCCCTGGTTCATCACCGCGATCCGGTCGCAGAGGTACCGGACGACGGACAGGTCGTGGGAGACCAGGATCAGGGTCAGCTTGAACTGCTCGGCCAGGTCGGTGAGCAGGTTGAGGATCTGCGCGCGCACCGAGACGTCGAGCGCGCTGACCGGCTCGTCCCCCACGATGACCTTCGGCCCGGCCGCGAGGGCACGGGCGATGGCGATGCGCTGCCGCTGACCGCCGGAGAACTGGTGCGGGTAGCGGGTCACCGCCTCCTCGGGCAGGCCCACCGAGTGCATCAGCTCGGCCACGCGGGCCCGGTGGTCGCCGGGCAGGCGCAGCGCGCGCATCGGCTCCGCGATGATGTCCGCGACGCGCATCCGCGGGTTCAGCGACGACATCGGGTCCTGGAGCACCATCTGCACGTCGCGGCGCAGGAACCCGAGCCGCCGCTCCGGTACGCCACTGATCCGCTGGCCCTGGTAGAACGCGGTGCCGGAGGTCGGCTGGTCGAGGGCCATGAGGATGCGCGACAGCGTGGACTTGCCGGAGCCGCTCTCCCCCACGATGCCGAACGCCTCGCCCTCGTGGACCTGCACGCTCACGCCGTCGAGCGCGCGGATCGGCCGGCCCGGCGTACGCAGCGACCGCCGCGGGGCGCGGTACTCGCGCACCACGTCGACGGCTTCCAGCAACGGGGTGGTGGTCATGCGCTGGCCTTCCCGCTTCCTAGGGACTGGTCGCTCTCGATCGGGTGGTGGCAGGCCGCCCGCTGGGTGCTGCCGGGCGGTGCTGTCAGCAGCGGGACCGTGGCGCAGACGTCGTCGGCGCGCGGGCAGCGGTTGCGGTACACGCAGCCGGTGGGGAACGACCCGAGCGACGGGACGCGGCCCGGGATGGTGGACAGCCGGCCGCTCCCGTCGGTGCTCTCCAGCACCGTGGACGCCCGCAGGCCCGCCGTGTACGGGTGCCGGGGCGAGTCGAACACGGTCGCCACGTCGCCGTGCTCGACGATCGAGCCGCCGTACATGACGAGCAGTTCCTCGCAGATGCTGGCGACGACCGGCAGGTCGTGCGTGATGAGCAGCAGCGACGCGCCCTCCTCGCGCACCAGCGTGTCCATCAGCCGCAGCATCTCCGCCTGCACCGTGACGTCCAGCGCGGTGGTGGGCTCGTCCGCGACCAGCACGGCCGGGTCGCACGCCAGCGCGATGGCCAGGACGACGCGCTGGCGCTGGCCGCCGGAGAGCTGGTGCGGGTACTTGCGCGCGGTGCGGTCGGGCTCGGGGAGCTGGACCCGTTCGAGCAGTTCGACGGTCCGGGCCGAGGCCGCGGCGCGGCTCATCCCCTTGTGCAGCCGCAGCGACTCGGCGACCTGGTTGCCCACCCGCATCAGCGGGTTGAGCGCCGTCATCGGCTCCTGGAACACCATGGCGATGTCGTTGCCGCGGACCGCGCACATCTCCTTGTCGGACAGGTCGAGCAGGTTCCGGCCGTTCAGCAGCACCCGGCCGGACGCGGTCACGCCGTGGGGCAGCAGGCCCATCAGCGCGAGCGCGGTCAGGGACTTGCCGCAGCCGGACTCGCCGATGAGCCCCATCCGCCGGCCCCGCCCGATCTCGAACGAGACGCCCTTGACGGCCTGGATGTCGTGGACCTTGACGACGAGGTCCTCCACCACGAGCCCGCTCACGCCGCTCACCGTCCTCTCAGCCGCGGGTCGAGGGCGTCGCGCAGCCCGTCGCCCATGAGGTTGAAGCCGAGCACCGACAGGGCGATGGCCAGACCGGGCCAGACGGCGAGCATCGGCTGCACGACGAAGTAGTTCTGGGCCTCCTGGAGCATCCGGCCCCAGGTGGGGGTCGGTGGCGGGGTGCCGTACCCGAGGTAGGACAGCGCCGCCTCGGCCAGCACCGCGTGCGCGAACGACACCGACGCCTGCACGATGAGCAGGGCCGCGATGTTCGGCAGCACGTACCGGACCATGAGCACCACGCCGCGGCGGCCGTAGCTGCGCGCGGCCAGCACGAAGTCGCTCTGCAGCACCTGCATCGCGCCGGCCCGGGTGAGGCGGCCGAACACCGGGACGTTCGCGACGCCGATCGCGATCATGCCGGTGAGCGTGGAGGCGCCGAAGCCGGCGGCCAGGATGATCGCCAGCAGGATGGCCGGGAACGCGAACACGATGTCCAGCGCCCGCATCACCGGCTCGCTGAGCCAGCGGTGCCCGGTGGCGGCGAGCAGACCCAGCGGTACGCCGACAGCGGCGGCGATGGCGACGGCGACGACACCGACGAACAGTGTGGTCCGCGCGCCGACGAGGAGCTGGCTGACGATGTCCCGGCCGAAGTGGTCGGTGCCGAGCCAGTGGTCCCCGCCCGGGGAGAGCAGCGTCTGCGACGGGTCGACCCGGGTGGGGTCGTACGGCGTCCAGAGGAACGACACGAGTGCGGTGAGGACGACCAGGCCCACCAGGCCGGCGCCGATCACCAGCGTGAGGTTCCAGCGGCGGCGCGGCTTGACGGGGCCGGCCGCGACGACGTCGGCGGTGGCGTCCGGTGGGGCGTCGGCGACTGATGTCATGCCTTGCTCCTCAGCCTGGGGTCGACCGCGTGGTACACCACGTCGACGACGAAGTTGATCAGAAGCACCGCGGCGGTCAGCACCATCACGGTGCCCTGCACCTTCAGCAGGTCGCGGTTGCCCACGTCCTGCAGCAGCATCCGGCCGAGACCGGGCAGGCCGAAGACGTTCTCGATCACGACGGTGCCGATGAGCAGCGTCGCGAGTTGCAGGCCGAGGACGGTGATGACCGGGATGGCCGCGTTGCGCAGCGCGTGCCGGGTCAGCGCCTGCGAGCGGCTGAGGCCCTTGGCCCGCGCGGTCTGGATGAAGTCCTCCTGCATGACCTCGACCACCGCGGACCGGACGTAGCGCATCAGGATCGCGCCCTGGGCCACGCCGAGGACCAGCGCCGGCATCAGCAGGGCCTGCACGGCGCCGCCGACGTCGTCCCACCCGGTGAACCCGCCGGCGGGCAGCCACTGCAACTTCACCGCGAACACGGTGATGAGCAGGATGCCGAGCCAGAACGACGGAACGGCGATGCCGACCTGGCTCAGCGCGGACAGCGCCGTCCCGATCGCGGTACGGCTCTTCACCGCGGCGAGGATGCCCAGCGGCACGGCGATGAGCAGCGCCAGCGTCATCCCGGCCAGGATCAGCGGCACCGTCACGCCGAGCTTGTCGGCGATCTCCGAGCCGACCGACACCCCGCTCAGCGGCGAGATGCCGAAGTCACCGCGGATCAGGCCGCCGGCCCAGTCGAGGTACCGCTCGGTGAACGGCCGGTTCGTGCCGAACTGCTCCCGCAGCGCCTCCAGCGCCTCCGGGGTGGCGTTCACGCCGAGCATCGCCTGCGCCTGGTCGCCCGGCAGCAGCGCCAGCATCGTGAAGACGAGGATGGACGCGGCGAACAGCGATACCGCGAGGATGGCCAGCCGCCGGACGAAGTAGATCACCATGCGTGTGTGCTCCCACTCCGAGTCATGGCCTGATCATCACCATCTTGGTCACGGTCAGCTCCTCCATGGCGAAGCGCGGTCCCTCCCGGCCGATGCCGGAGTCCTTGACGCCGCCGTACGGCATGTTGTCGGCGCGGAAGCCGGGCACCTCGTTGACCAGCACACCACCGACGTCGAGGCGGCGCACGACGTCGAGGGCGACCGCCAGGTCACGGGTGAAGACGGCGGCCTGGAGCCCGTAGCGGGACCGGTTGACCAGCTCGACCGCCGCGTCCATGTCCGGCACCGACCGGACGCAGACCACCGGACCGAAGATCTCCTCCGCCCAGCACTCGGCGTCCTCGGGGACGTCGACGAGCACCGTCGGTTGCAGCACCCGGCCCTGCGCCGTACCGCCGGCCAGGCAGCGGGCCCCGGCGGCGACCGCGCGGTCCACCCACGAGTGCACCCGCTCGGTGGACGCCTCGTCCACCAGCGCGGACACGCGGGTGTCGGCGGACCGGGGGTCGCCGGTGGCGACCGTCGCCAGCAGCGGCTGGAGGCGTTCCAGCAGCGCCTCGCGGACCGGCTCCTCGACGATCACCCGCTGCACGCTGATGCACGCCTGGCCCGAGGCGTAGAACCCGCCGCGTACGACCGCCTCGGCGGCCCGGTCGAGGTCGGCGTCGCGGCCGACGACGAGCGCCGCGTTGGACCCGAGTTCCAGCAGCACCTTGCGCGGGGCCGCGGCGCGGGCGATCTGGTGGCCGACGTGCGCCGACCCGGTGAACGACACGGCGGCGACGGCGGGGTGCGTGGTCAGGAGCTTGCCGACCTCGACGCCACCGGTGACGAGCTGGACCCCGGCGGCCGGGCAGCCCGCCCGCCGGAACAGGTCGACCAGCACCAGCGTGGCCAGCGGCGTGTTCGGCGCCGGCTTCACGATCACCGGGCAGCCGGCCGCGACCGACGGCGCGACCTTGTGCGCGGCCAGGAGCAGCGGGTAGTTGAAGCCGGTGATGCCGACGACGACACCGACCGGGCGGCGTACCCAGAAACCGAGCATGCCCTCGCCGGCCGGCTGCATGTCCAGCGCCACCGTCTCGCCGGTCAGGTGCCCGACCTCCTCGGCGGCCGTCTCCAGCGTGACGAGCGTCCGGGCGACCTCGACCCGGCAGTCGACGAGCGGCTTGCCGGTCTCCAGGACCAGCAGCTCGGCCAGCGAGTCGGCGCGGGCGCGCACCTCGGCGGCGACTGTCGTCAGGATCGCGCGCCGCCGGTGGCCGGGCAGGCCGGCCATCTCCGCGGCGGCCTCCCGCGCGGCGTCGACCGCCGCCTCCGCGTCGCCGGGGTCGCCCCACGGCGCCTGGGTCACGGTGCTGCCGTCGTACGGGAAGCGCACCGGCGCGGTCTGCGCGGTGGTGGTCCAGCCCGCGCCGATCGGCAGCCCGGCGGGCAGCGCGGTGAGCAGCTCCTGCGCGGTCACGACGCCGCACCCGCCCGGGCGCCGGTGGCACCGGTGAGGAAGGCCAGCGCCGCCTCGGCGTAGACCTTCGTCTTGCGGACGATGTCGTCGACCTCGACGTACTCGTCGGGCTGGTGGGCGATCCACTTCGGGCCGGGGCCGTACACCACGTTCGGGATGCCGCTGTCGCGCCACAGGATCGTGCCGTCGGTCGCGCCGGGCACGCCGCCGAAGACGGGCTCGGCGCCGGTGACCGCGCGGTGCGCCTCGGCCACGGCGAGCGAGACCGGGTGGTCCTCCGGGGTGACCGCGCACGGCCGGTCGTCGACGACCTCGACGGCGAAGGTGACGCCGTGCCGGGCGCCGATGACGTCCGCGTCGGAGCGGACGCGCGCGGCGAGCGCGGCGTGGTCGACACCGGGTACGGTCCGGCAGTCCACGCCGAGCACGGCGCGGCCGGGGATGACGTTGAGCTGGTCGGCGGAGCCGGCGTCCAGGACCGTGGGAGTCAGGTACGTCAGGCCGAGGTGCACGTGCTCACCCGGGTCGGCCTGCAGCTCCTTCTGGAACCGGCCGAGCGCGGCGACCAGCTCGGCCACGGCGGGGACGGGGTTGCGGCCGTGCTGCGGCATCGCGCCGTGCGCCATCTTGCCGGTGCAGGTGACCAGCAGCCGGACGGCGCCCTTGGCGACCGCGCAGATCTCCTCCGCCTCCGGCTCGCAGATGATCGCGGCGTCCACCTCGCGGGCCAGCGCTGTCGTGGTGAAGTGCTTCGCCCCGAGCATCTGGCCCTCCTCGTCCACCAGGGCCGCCACCACGATCCGGCCCGGGAACGGCCCGGCCAGCTCGACGGCCCGGGTCGCGTGGATCATCGCGGCGACACCGGCCTTCATGTCGGCGGAGCCGCGACCGTACAGCCGCCCGTCGACGATGTCACCGCCGAACGGGTCGACGGTCCACTCCTCGGGAGCGCCCTCGGTGACGACGTCGGTGTGCCCCTCGAACATCAGCGTCGGGCCGGGCAGGCCGCCGTCCACCACCGCGACGACGTTGGGACGCCCGGGGACGACCTCGGTGACCTCCGGCCGCCAGCCGAACCCCCGCATGACCTGCGCGACGAGTTCCGCCACGGGCTGCTCGCTACGCCCGCGCCCGGCGTCCCAGGTCGAGGGGATGCGGACCAGGTCCTGGGTGAGCGACACGACGGCTTGCTCGTCCACGAGATGGCCGGCGCGGAGGGAGGCGTGGGTGTCCGACGTCATGGCGTCGGAGGTTACGAACTCCGACCCCGGAGGGGAACGTCCAGTTTCCGGGTCGGCGGGGGTACCAGTCGCGGCCGGACCTGGTCTTCTACGGCCGCGGCGACCCGCCGCACCCCCTCGTCGATGCGGTCCAGCGGCATCACCTGGTACCCCAGGCGCAGGTGGTGACGCGGTGCCGGCCGGGCCGCCCAGTACGGCGCGCCGGGGTCGAGCAGGACACCCTGCCGGCGCAGCTCGCGGGCCAGCTCCCCGGCGTCCAGCCCGGGCGGGCCGGTGATCCACCGGGCCAGCCCGCCGCGCGGCACCGGCTGCGGTCCCCAGCGCACGTGCCGCTCGACCGCCCGCACCATCTCCTCGTACAGCCCCTGGTAGTGGGCGCGGACGCGGCGCACGTGGCGGGCCAGGTCCCGGCTGGCGATCATCTGCGCGAGGGCGCATTGCATCGGGCCGGGCGGGTGGCGCAGCACGTAGCGGGAGCGGGCCCGCATGGCGTCCACGAGCGCCGGGGACGCCACCACGTAGCCGAGCCGCAGCCCCGGTGCCAGCAGCTTGCTGAAGCTGCCGAGGTAGACGACGCGGTCCTCGTCGTCGAGCGCCCGCACCGCCACCGCGGGCATCCCCCGGAACGTCATCTCCGGGTCGTAGTCGTCCTCGATCACGACCGCGTCCGCCGCGCCGGCCCGGCGCAGCAGCTCCTCACGGCGGGACGCCGACATGGTCGCGCCGGTCGGGTACTGGTGGCTCGGCGTCACGTACACGAGCTGGGCGCCGTGCAGGTCGGCCGGCAGGTCCTCGACGACCAGGCCGTCCTCGTCGACCCGGCCGGGCACCACGTCGGCGCCGGCCATCTGCATGATCGTCCGCGCGTCGGGGTAGCCGGGGTCCTCGACGAGCACCACGCTGCCCGGCCGGACGAGGACGCTCGCCAGCAGGTGCAGCGCGTGCGTCGAGCCCAGCGTGATCATCACCTGGTCCGGGTGGGCGGAGATGCCGCGCGCGGGCAGCACGTGCTCGCAGAGCTGACGCACCAGCTCCGGGTCGTCGGCCTGCCCGGCGTCCCCGATGACCCGGGACAGCCCGTCCTGCCGCAGCGCCTCGCGCTGCGCCCGCTCCCACGCGCCGATCGGGAACATGGACGGGTCGGGCTGGCCGACCACGAAGGGGAACGGCGCCCGCGCCCAGGCCGGATCCCGGTGCACCGGCGTGGGCGGCGGTTCCGGCAGCCGCGCCGCCCAGTCGATCGGCTGCATCGGGGAGCGGGCGGTCCGCCGCGCGGCCCGCATCCGCACCACCGCGTCGGAGGAGACGTAGAGACCGCGCCGCGGAACGGTCACGATCAGACCCTGCTCCATGAGCCGGTCGTACGCGGTCAGCACCGTGTTCCGGGAGACGCCGAGCGCCTCGGCCAGGCGGCGCGTGCTCGGCAGCGGGCCGTCGTCGTACTGCCCGGCGAGGATGGCGTCCTCTAGCCCGGTGATGATCTGTTCGTAGAGCGGAACCGTGCTCTGCGGGTTGACCGGCAGCAGGAAATCCGCCACCTCGACCTCCCACTCCCGCGGGGGTCTCGCCTCGTCCCGTCGTCGTACGCCCTGCACACGCCCTATGCGTCCCGCTGGTACCAGCCTAGCCGGAGACCTGGACCTGTTGCGGAGGGCCCGTTCCCGCCACGCTTGGCCGGGCGATGGCAGGTGACGGTCTCCTGCACGCGGACAGGGGTGGACTCATGAGCGCCCAGCGAATCGCGCTGGTGCCCGGCGACGGCATCGGACCGGAGGTCACCGCGCAGGCGGTCAAGGCGTGCGACGCCGCCGCCCGACGGTTCGGGATCGACCTGGTCTGGGAAGACTACGAACTCGGCGCGGACTACTGGCGGATCACCGGCCAGGTCGTGCCGCCGGACGTGGAACAGGAACTGGCCAAGGCGGACGCCATTCTCTTCGGCGCCGTCGGCGACCCGTCGGTGCCGCCCGGCGTGCTGGAACGCGGCCTGGTCATCCACCTGCGGACCGCGTTCGACCAGTACGTGAACCTGCGTCCGGTCAAGCTGCTGCCCGGCGTGCCCACGCCCATCGGCGGCCTGCGACCGGAGCAGTGCGACCTGGTGATCCTGCGGGAGAACACCGAGGGCGCGTACGTCGGCGCGGGTGGCTTCATCCACCGGGGCGGGCCGGACGAGATCGCCACCCAGGAGTCGGTGAACACCCGCAAGGGCGTCGAGCGCCTCATCCGGCACGGCTTCCGGCTGGCCCTGGGCCGCCGCAAGCACGTCACGCTGGTGCACAAGGCGAACATCCTGACGTACGCCGGTGACCTGTGGCAGCGGACCTTCGAGGAGGTCGCGGCGGAGTATCCGGACATCGAGGTGGACTACGTCCACGTCGACGCGATGTGCCTCTACCTGGTGACGCAGCCGGAGCGGTTCGACGTGGTGGTCACCGACAACCTGTTCGGCGACATCATCACCGACCTGGGCGCGGCCGTGCAGGGCGGTCTCGGCCTGGCCGCGAGCGGCAACCTCAACCCGACCGGGTCGGCGCCGAGCATGTTCGAGCCGGTGCACGGCTCCGCGCCGGACATCGCCGGCCGTGGCTGGGCCAACCCCGCGGGCTCGATCCTCAGCGCCGCGCTGATGCTGGAGCACCTGGGCCACCCCGAGGCGGCCCGCTGCCTGGAGGACGGCGTGAAGGCGGTGCTGCCCCGCCTGGGCGCCATGCGCGGGCCGGAGATGGGCATGTCGACCGAGGACTTCGGCGACGCGGTCGCGGCCGTCATCGGCGAGGGCGCGTACCAGGCGGACGCCCTGCCGGCGTGACGCGGATGTGAGCACCGAACCGGTTCCGGACGGCGGCGGGGGCACTTCCCCGCCGCCGCCGTGTTGCGCGCCGAAACGCCCGCCCGCCGCCGCCGGCACCGGCGCCGCGGCGGGCGCGAGCGCCGTCCGCTCACCGCACGGGGGTACGGACGACCTGATCGCGCTGCCCGGTGGCACCTTCCTCATGGGCACCGACGACCCGGAGGGCTTCCCGGACGACCTGGAGGGACCGGTCCGCCCGGTGACCGTGGGCCCGTTCGAGATCGCCGCCACGCCGGTGACGAACCGGCAGTTCGCCCGCTTCGTCGACGCCACCGGCTACCGCACGGACGCGGAACGGTACGGCTGGTCCTTCGTCTTCCACCTGCTGCTGGCGCCGTCCGCGCGTCCGCATGTGCTGGACGCCTCCGTGCCGCAGGCGCCGTGGTGGCTGGCCGTCGAGGGGGCGCACTGGGCCGCCCCGGACGGGCCCGGGTCGGGCGTACGGGGACGCGAGCGACATCCGGTCGTGCACGTCTCGCACCGCGACGCCGAGGCGTACTGCCGCTGGTCCGGTACCCGGCTGGCCACCGAGGCCGAGTGGGAGTACGCGGCACGCGGCGGCCTGTCCCGGGCCCGCTACGCCTGGGGCGACGAACTGACCCCGGACGGGCGGCACATGTGCAACATCTGGCAGGGCGCCTTCCCGGCTGTCAACACCGCGGACGACGGGTTCGCAGGCACCTCTCCGGTGACCGCGTTTCCGCCGAACGGCTACGGCCTGTACGACGTCGCGGGCAACGTTTGGGAACTCACGGCCGAACCCTGGCGCGACCGCCGCGGCCGCATCTCACCAGGTGAGAGCGTCATCAGGGGTGGTTCGTACCTGTGCCACGACTCCTACTGCAACCGTTACCGCGTGGCAGCACGGAGTCGGACCACCGTTGACTCCTCGACCGGCAACACCGGGTTCCGGGTGGCCCGGTAGCCGGACGCTGATTGGTACCTGCCGACCCCGCTGAACTGGCCCTTTTGCATCGGGTACCACGCTCATAGTGTCCCGCCTCACAGGCTACGAGCGCCCTTGGCGTTCTTCGCGATGGGACACACGAATGAATCGGCTGAAGATAACGCTGCCCGCCGTGCTGCTCGCCACGGCGCTGGCTCTGACCGCGTGCAGTAGCGACGGCGACTCGAAGACCACCACCGGCGGTGGTTCCGGCAACGGTACGGTCACCCTCGGCGCCTACCTCGAGCCGGTGAGCCTCGACCTGACCGCCGAGGCCGGCGCCGCGATCCCGCAGGTCCTGCTCTACAACGTGTACGAGGGCCTGGTGCGCCAGAACGCCGACACCGGCGAGGTGGAGCCGCTGCTGGCCAGCGAGTGGAAGGTGTCCGACGACGGCACCAAGTACTCGTTCAAGCTCCGCGACGGCGTGACCTTCCACGACGGCCAGAAGCTCACCGCGCAGGACGTGGTGTGGAGCTTCAAGCGGGTGACCGCCGAGGGCTCGACGAACCCGTTCAAGTCGCAGATGACAGTCGTGAAGACCGTCGAGGCGCCGGACGCGTCCACAGTGGACGTGACGCTGTCCCGGCCCAGCCAGAGCTGGCTGTTCGACGTCGCCGGCCGCGTCGGCGTGGTGCTCAAGGAGAACGCCACCGACCTGGGGACGAAGCCGAACGGCACCGGCCCGTTCAAGTTCGACAAGTGGAACCGCGGCGACAGCATCACCCTGGTCCGCAACGACGGCTACTGGGGCGAGAAGGCGAAGGTCGGCACCGCCGTCTTCCGGTACATCACCGACGCCAACGCGCTCAACAACGCGATGCTCTCCGGCCAGCTCGACATCGTGGCGAACATCCAGGCGCCGCAGCTGCTCGAGGTGTTCAAGGGCAACAAGCAGTTCGAGGTGGTCGAGGGCAAGACGACCGGTGAGGTCGTCCTGGCCATGAACAACGGCAAGGGCCCGCTGGCCGACGTCCGGGTGCGCCAGGCCATCCGCCACGCGATCGACCACGACGCGCTCATCAAGACCGTCTGGTCCGGCTACGGCACGAAGATCGGCAGCATGGTGCCGCCGAGCGACCCCTGGTACGAGGACCGCACCGGCGACTTCCCGCACGACCCCGCCAAGGCCAAGCAGCTGCTCGCCGAGGCCGGTCACGCAGGCGGGCTCACCCTGACCATGGACGTCCCGCCGCCCGGCTACGCCCGCGCGTCCGCGCAGTTCGTCGCCTCGCAGCTCGCCGAGGTCGGCATCAAGGTGACCCAGAACAACGTCGAGATGCCGCAGTGGCTCGACAAGGTGCTCGGCAAGGCCAACTACGACCTGTCGATCATCGCCCACGTCGAGCCGCGTGACCTGGTCCGCTACGGCCAGCCGGACTACTACTACCGCTACAAGAACCCGGCCGTCACGCAGCTCATGAACGAGGCCGACACGGCCCTGGACGCGGCGACCCGGGACAAGAAGTTCGCCGAGGCCGCCAAGGTCATCTCGCAGGAGGCGGCCAGCGACTGGCTCTTCCTGCTGCCGAACCTCGCGGTGATCCGCGACGGCGTGGAGGGCTACCCGAAGGACGCGGTGACCCAGTCCTTCGACGTCACCAAGGTCTCCAAGAAGTAACTCGGTTCCACGCGAGAAGGACCTGGTGGGCTCCGCCCACCAGGTCCTTCTCGCATTCCCCCGCTC